>CAJQNX010000051.1 GCA_905479795.1 uncultured Candidatus Midichloriaceae bacterium
AGACCTATTTCTTTCAGCATTACTGCCCATGGAAATAAGAATGCTATTTCTAAATCAAATATAATAAAGAGAATTGATACAAGGTAAAATCTTATATCAAATTTTTTCTTAGCATTTCCAAAACTTTCAAAGCCACATTCATAGGTAGATAATTTTTCTTTATAAGGATTTGATTTATTGATTATAAAAGGTATAATTATCAGCACAAAAGCAAGGCAAGCACTTATTATAATAAAAATTAATATTGATAAATAATTTTGCAAATAAAGCTGTATATCCATATTATTATCTTTCTTTTGGTATTTTTACAGTCAATCCATCAAACTTATCTTGCATTATTATTTGGCAACTCAACCTTGAAGTCTTAGTTAAACCAAATGCCAAATCCAACATGTCATCCTCATCTTCTTTTTTGGGAACCACTTGCTCTAGTATATCATAAAATCTTTTATCCACAACTACATGACAAGTAGCGCATGATAACGATCCTCCACACGCCCCTTCTATTTCAAATATATCATTCTGGTGAGCAATTTCCATAACAGATAAGCCATTAGGCGCCTCCACTTCCTTAATTGCTCCATCATCAAAAATAAATTTTATTTTTGGCATCCACTACTCACTTAGCGTTTTTATCAGAATCTACGATTTGAGATACAGTATCTCTTTTTATTTTTACTTTTACATCTTTAGCTATCTCCACAACCAAAATTCCACTCTCTGATTCTACTTTAAATACTGTAGCAATCATTCCGCCAGCTGTAAGAACTTTATCACCCTTTTTTAGGTTATTAACAAGCTCTTGATGACTTTTTAATTTTTTTTGTTGAGGACGAATAACTAAGAAATAAAATATAACTATAATTACTAATAGCGGAGCCATGCTAGTAAACATTGAACTCACTGATGTACCACCCGATGCATCTGCAAAAACTTCTTGTATAAACATAAAATCAAATATAATAAATTTTACTTATTTTTATATTATTAACCGCCTTTTTTCAACAACTATTTGTAATTATAAAATTATACGGACAATTTCTAGTTAAAAGCTAGTATAGCATATTTGTTAATATCAGTTTTATTAGAAGACATCTGATTACAAAATTTATCTGGGGAGTAGCAAACTTTATTGCAACTTCTATTGCTATGCGCTAATATTTTTCTTTACAACTCAGTCATTTTCCTTTCTAATTTAGATAGGATATCTAATGGGCAATTTTTATGATAGTGACTATATTTACCTTATTGATTATTACCCTGTGCTTAGGCTACATTGGTAAAATAAACTCAAGTCTAGTTTTATTCTTTATATGCTATGCAACTTCTATTGCTTGGTTTATTCACCATGCTTCCGATAAATTAAATTTATCTTTTTAACTATTACACAGAGGTATGATGACCAATAGAAAAATTTCAATAGTAGATTTTATAATACTTTCTATAGCAATTGCAGCAAATGTAATAGCCCTTTTTTACCAATTTATATTTCATGAACTTCCCTGTCCTCTTTGTCTATTACAAAGAGTTGGGCTTTTTTGTATAGCGTTTGGAGCAATGATGAATTTGAAGCATGGCAAAGAATTCAAATATGACCTCATTATTATCATTTCAAGTATATATAGCTTGATTGTTTCCATGAGGCAGGTCTTACTGCACATAGTCCCTGGTGATGCAGGATATGGCTCAAAGTTTCTAGATCTGCATTTTTACACATGGAATGATATTGTTTCATTTCTATTTATAATCCTAGTTTCTCTATCTCCTATGTTTAAAAACATAAATTTGAACAACATATCGTCATATTTTTCTATATCAACTGACTTAATCACTAAGATTTTATTTTCTATATTCCTAATTTTATTGTTAATAAATGTCATTTCCGTGTATCTGGAATGTGGATTTATGCAATGCCCAGATAATCCTGTTAAATATAGAAGCAATTTTTAGCTTATTTATAGTTAACATAACCGACAAAATTTATATAAAAATTAAGTGGTAATGCTGAAAATAAATTATCTTATATACACATTCTATCTAGTTAAAAAGAGATTTAGAAATTATTCCGATGAAATAATATAACCAATTAACATTCCCTTAATGATCCCCATTAATAATAATTAACATCCTTAATAAAAGGTCACAGGTTTCATTTGAAGCATTTTTTTTATGTTATCAGTTATTTTTTGCTTTTCATTTTGCTTTAGATGACTTAGTGTTTTTGCTAATTGATTGGTAATTAAATAATAAAAATATGGGAAAATTACATATAATTGATGTATCTATAGTTGGTATTTATCTATTTCTTTGCCTGGCAATCGGTCTTTATAAATCCACTAAGATTAAAACCATTAGAGAATATACTGTTGGTAGTGGAAATTTCCCTTTAATTGCTCTTGTTGCAACAAATTTCGCAACATATATTAGTGCCAGAAGTACCATGGGAGATGTAACAGAAATATTCCAAAGTGGGCTTATTTATGGAATTCCTGTACTTTTATGTTTTTTATCCTGGTTAATAACATCTAAATTGTACATTACTAATATTTACCAATTTAAAAATTGCATATCCCTAAGTGAAATAATGTATGAATTATATGGTGGATTAGCACTTCATGTAACAAATTTTTGCTCTATTGTTTTAAGTATAGGATTTGTAACTACGCAAATGCTTGCAATTGGCTACTTATTTCAAGAATATTTTCAAATACAATATCACATAGGAGTTATAATAGGATTCAGTATATTAACCTTTTATTCAGCTTTTGGTGGTATAAGGGGTGTTGTGTTAACTGATATACTTCAATTTTTCATCTTTTTTTGCGCTTTACCAATAATTTGTGGCTTTTTGTATTATGAGGTTGGCGGCTATTCTAAAATTAAAGAATCCTTACCAAAATCTCATTTGGAATCATTTTTAACCAAAGATACTATGTTGTTGTTCGTTGGGTATATTTTTTACACAATAATACCTTTGCATAGTGCCCCATATATACAAAGATTATTAATGTCTACTAACCAAGAAAAATTAAAAAAAACATATAATATTTGTGCTTTTCTAACGTTAATATTTTCTATTTTAATACTTTTAATAGGATTAATGATGCGTGCTAAAGCTCCTGGTATTGAACCTAATTTAGTATTTTATTATTTTATCAATAATTATCTACCTCCTGTACTCAAAAGTATTTTGTTAATTGGCATATTAGCTATTATTATGTCTACTGCAGATTCCTGGTTAAATAATGCTAGTGCAATAATCGCACATGATGTAGCAAAAAAAATAAATAGTAACATTACTAATAAACAAGAAATAAGGATAGCAATAATAGCTACTTTTTCTATAAGTTTGTTATGTACTATATGTGCATTTTGGGTAGATAGTATATTGAAGGCTATTTTTATGGTATTTAATTTTTGGGTGCCAATAATATTAATACCTCTTACAGCTGGTTTTCTAAAATTTAGGACAAACTCAACTGCATTTTTATATAGTGTTATAATGGCTATTTTATTGTGCTTGCTAGGAAGATATATATCTTCTGATTTTGGAGTTATTAGCATGACTACAGGAACAATAGGCAGTGCTATAGGACTTTTTTTCGGTCATTGTTGGCAGGTTAAGAGGGGGATAATCAAGGTGAAAAAGCCTTCGCACAAAGAATATAAGCCAACATTGAATCAAAAAATAAAACAATTGATAGACAGCTTTCTAGCTCTTAAGAAGAAAGTGGAAGTTAGCAAATCATCTTATTATACATTTGCTTTATTTATTATGACGCTCAATATTCCAATATTGATACTAGGGTATAATGCTTCTTAAGATTTTGTGAATGTCACAGCACAGTATTTGCGCTATGCTACTTTGTTTCTTGCACTATTCGTAATGTTTCATGAAATCTACAGCACAAAAAATCCAAACATTCTGTGGAATTTAACATTATTTCTAGCATTACCATTCACTGGAGTATATCTCTTCATTGCAAGTGGTTATAACGTTATATGGGGTGCTAACTGCTTTGTTTCAATCATAGCATTATTTTTATTCGCTAATTTGTATTATGCTTGGATATTAGGAATATCAGGTGTATTGGCAGCAATTACTCTGCATGTAGGATATAATTGGATTGTAGACCCAATAATAATAGTGGATAAACAAAATTTATTTGCTACGTATTCCACAATACTACTATCTGCGATAATTACTTATGTGATTTATCACAAATTTAGAGAGGATAAAATAAAGCAAAAAGCACTTGAGATATTGGGGCGGTCAATTGCACATGATGTTACATCGCCACTTACCATTAATTTGCTAAGTATGGAGTTGATAAAACAATCCTTAAAAGATAAGGATTATAAAAATATAGATAAGCACATACATAATTTAGAACAGTGCAATAAGCAAGCTATGCAGGATGTGGACATAATGCTTAGTAGTATAAAGGCTGATGATAGTATCAAGCCTAAGGATTGGGGGGAGTATTCAATTATAAAATGCGTTAGTGATGCTCTTGATAAATATTTTATGAACGAAGAGCAAAGAAAACAAGTATCCATCTTGGATAAAGATAATAAAAAGAAGGATTTTACTTTTATAGGATCGAACACTTTATTATGTCATGTGATATTTAATTTACTTAAAAACGCCCTTAAATACGCAGGAGACAAAGCAAAAATAGAAATTTTTATTAAAAATAGTAAATTGCATTTTAAGGATGATGGCTATGGAATAGAGGAAGAAGTGCTCACTAATCTTTTTCAAAAATACGCAACAACAGGTGGGCATGGAGTAGGATTAAATTTTTGTAAAGAAGCTATGCGTAAAATGGGAGGGAATATCACTTGCAATAGTGTCAAAGGCAAGGGTGCAGAATTTATTATTAATTTTAACGTGCCTCACATACGGAAAAAGAAGTAAGAATTCCTTACTTAAGTAGGAATTTTTTATTTCTAAACTTACCATAGTTCAGGCAGAGATATTCCGTAACCCATATTATTGTTCAATATCATTTAAAATATAAAGATTATTAAAAATTTATCATTGATATAGCGCCTTATTTTTATCCAAATTTTGTCATATTTTTCTGATATTTTATCTATTATTTTTTTATTAAACTAATGTTTCTTTCTTCTAATATAGTTTATCTCAGATCATTTTTTTGAAGCATAGGTATATCTATACTAATAGTATAATAGCATGGCATTGGGAGTAGAAAAGCGATAAAATTAAGAATGGTAAAGATCATAGGTATACAGGGCTTATTTATTGAAATAAAGATGAAAAAAACCATTTATAAATTGAAAAATTAGAAAAATATTAGTTTATTGTAAACAAAAAAATCTAAGATGAAACATAAGATAATACCATGTGGCTGAGATGCTTTCATTTATTTTATGTCAGCATTTATCCCCTAACACCTATCTAGTTTTTTGGAACTATTTCTCTTTAAAAATTATTATCAAAAATTTTATTGTTTACAATAACCTTAAATTTATTTTTTAATTTGTTTAAAATATCCTTTAAAATTAAGTCTTGTTCAATTTGATTGATTTGAGAATCGTACAATAATCTGTGTTTTTCAATATCTTCTCGAGATGGCAAGTTGACATTTTTAAGCTTAGCTAATAATATTTCATTATGTGAATAATCAATGAAGGGTTTTGTATAAGCATTAATTTTTAAATCAAAAATTAATTTATAAAAATCCAGGGGAATTTCATTGTTTAATTTATTACTTGCAAGGCTTACTTTAGTAATTTTAGCCTTTGAAAAATCAAGAAGCTTTTTATTAATTTCTGAATTAGCTCCATTTTTATCAGAAATTTCCATTTTATTTGTAAATGAAGTTAATTCATTATCATACCAAATTTGTTTCAATTCTGATTTTAGATCATGAAAATCTTTATTTTTTTCTAAAATTATTTCATTTACTCTGACAATACAAAATTTATTTTCATCAATTGGAAATATTTCACTTTG
>CAJQNX010000052.1 GCA_905479795.1 uncultured Candidatus Midichloriaceae bacterium
AACCTTATTATATTTTTTTATATTATGGAAATAATTTATATTTTATGTCACACAGGCTTACCGGAAGGACACGCTCTTGCTGCTTACACTATCGAACCTCTCAAGATATCTGCTCTAAAGTTACTTTCTAAAACTCCGAACTGAGGTTATCTAAAATACTTCCAATCCTAAACCTATTTTTAACCTCTTCAGCTGTTTGCAACAAAGCCCTTTTGAATGGTCTCAACCGGATACCATTGATCTCCACACAGCCCCATAAAGTTTGAATTTTATTATTGACTATAAATTTTAACTAGTTTACCTTTTTAATAAAATTTAAATGAAAATATTACTATGCAAGTTTATGGATTAATTACAGATGGAACAAGGTTTTTAGTGCCAAAAAAAGCAGAGAGAAATAATTTATGGGATGGTGAAATAAAAGTAGATAAGTCGGTTGTTAATCAAGCTGGTCAATACGCATGTTTTGGTGGCAGAAGAGATACTGGATTAGGAGAATCTACTAAACAAGGTATTATGCGAGAAATATTGGAAGAGTCAGGAGCTGATATATTAAAGAATTTTGCGTATAAGTATGATGAAGTAAGACCTAATAACGGACAATACGAATACGGAATCATTACCGTTAGTGTGCAGGATTTTAATACATTAAATACACAGATGACAAAGAATATTGCATCACGTAACGTCAGAGATGGAGAAATGCAATCTATAGATGAGATTAATAAAAATCAATTAGACCAATCACTCGGTGTAAGAATACGCACTAAATTTTTGACGTCTTTTAGAAATAATAAGAGACAATCAATTGACTGGTATGCAGAGATTGCTCAAAATGTACAACGAATGAATATACAACCGCTAAAGCCTGTTAATAATCAAGGTTGGGTGACATTTAAAAATGTAGGAATATTAGGAGTAGGGGGATTAGCCTTAACTTATGCTGCAACAGCATATTTTGGATTGAATCTAAGAAGAAGCGAGAAAGAATCTTTAATAGAAACTACTGGTATAGAGGATTATAATTTAAAGAATGAATTACTCAAAGCTAATAGTGTAAAACAAGATATTATTAAAAAACTACAAACAAGTACCGAAGAAGAACTGCCTAGTGTTAATGGCAAGGGTAATATTACTTTTATTCCTGAAGAAAATCATATCACAGAACATGGGAATAACACTGAGAAGTTAATTGCGCAAATAAAATCAAGATCTAGAGAAGAAAATGAACGTGAGGTAATATTTTTAGAGAGAAAAGAAGAAGGGAATAATTTTGGAATGAATGATGTAAGGTTATTGGCAAATATAATAAAACACAATGAAACAAATAGTGAAAAAATAGTCATACCTAAAGAATTAAAAACATCTCCAATATATCAAGATGCACAATTGTATAATATAGCTATAGAAAATGGAGTAAAAGTCATTGGTGCCGAAGGAAAGGGATTAAAGCATTCTAAGGAATCGCCTCAATATAATCAAGAAAGAGAAGAATACATGGCTGGAAAAATACAAGAAATGTTAGATAAAGGCTACAATATTACAATGCCTGTAGGAGCAAATCATATAAAGAGTTTAGAACAAGCTTTTTCAGACATAGGTAATAAAAAAGAAATAAATGGTTCTAGCAAAAAGCAAGATATTGTAGGGAAATTTACTGCTAAAGTAACAAATGAAGGCAAAAGGGAGTCTGGGGTAATTAGATAAATATAAAAAATATGATATACCAGTTAGTATTTGATAATGAGTTACTTGCTTCTGCTTTTATTCTGAATAGGAGATATGTTGATCGCTTAAAAATTACAAGAGGTTCAACTGAAGAGGAGCAAGAAATAATTCTGCAGGCAGTGAAAACAGTTAGGTCTTTACCTTTTATTGAATATACTTATATGGGGTTAGGAGCTTTTTATACTAATATAATACTCGATTCTTTAACATCATCAGAGTTTATAAGGCACTTGAATTTAGCAGGCAATCATATTGGAGATGAAGGTGCATTACATATTGCTAATTTTATTAGAGAGAGTAATAGCATTAAATATATAGATTTGTCTGATAATGATATAGAGGATCATACTGCAATAACTGAAATAGCTAACTCCATGGTTAATAGTAGGACTATATCCTGTATTGACTTAAGTAGCAATTTCTTATCTGTAGAATCTACATTGGTTTTAGTGCAATCAATGTTAAATAGCAATTATTTAATTAGTATAAATTTATCGTGGAATCGATTTATAAACTATAAACAAGATTTAGTTACTATTCAGGATTTTGCCGCAAATAGAGCTAATGGTGTAATAAATTTGTTCTATAAAAATACTGATTTTGCTGCTTCAGAAATAGTAGAATTTTTTAAGGGAAGTATAGTGGATTATAATAGCTTATTTATAGATAGAGTTAATGAAGAATCTGTGGCATCTTCTTTTCAAGGATCACATTATCTAAATTCGTTATCTCTGATTTTTAAAATTAGATCTATATTAGGAATAAGTAATCAAGAGGCAAATTTTTTAACAGATTGTTTAATATGTATTAGACCTCAATACCAAGCTCCAGGTAATATACTAAATTTACCATATGAAATTATAGAAAAGATAGGTTTATTTCTAGGATTTGAAGAAATATCAAATATAGCAATAAGAGGTATAAAACAATTACAATTTAAAGATACGAAGACAGAAAATTTTATTAGTGTATTAAATAACAAATATTTAGAACCTTACATAAGAAAAGTTTTTTTACAAAGTAAAGAAGAACAAATACAAAAATTAGCTAAAAAATTTGATATACCAATCAATGTTAAAGAAAAAGGAATAGAATATTCTTATAAAAAAATAGCTCTCATTATACATCCTGATAAAGCGAAAGATGATGGAAAAAATATGCAGATGCTAAATGAAATACGTTATAGTTCTGAAAATAAACTACTAGATAAATTTTATTCTGACGTATTAAATAAATTAAATAATGCAAATATAGCTATAAAATCGACTGATTTATTAATAGATAGTTATGTTATATATAATGAACTAACTTGGCATAATGTATTCAATATAGTGCCAGGAATAACTCAGTTGATCATGATGTATCTTGGTAAAACTAATATTATGTTATACACAAGTGCATCTGCGGTATTATTTTATTTATATGAAGGTGATTATAATACCGCAATTTCATTATCATCTGTAACTTTAGGATATAGTTTCGCTTCTACTTTGTTAATGAAACAGTTCCCTGCATTATCAGTAACTAGTAGTTTAATATTTACTACTTTAGCGGCTTTTAATACTATCAAAAATGGATATTATATATATAACCAATATCAAAAAAAAGAGCTAGTACTAGAAAATCAAGATATAATTGAAGAACAATACAAGATAATCATGCCAGAATTTACTGATGTATTGCATGAAGAATTATAATATTCTAATTTGGCCCAACCTGCAGGAACGTGCTTTTTCGGCATTGAGATTTAAAAGGTGATAAGGGGGATTGAGAGTTATTAAAAAGTTAATGTATAAGGGAACTATGGGTATAATTATAAATATAGACAAATCCGGTATTAGGAGTTCTGCATCCTGCATTTAAAGTGAGTTGCAGGAAGAAATTTTTTAAAGGTAATACCTCTATTTATAGGAGGATTAATTATTTTTATGATGTAATCTTAAGTGACCCCAATGAGTCAGACCAAAAATGACTCAAAAAGAGAGACATTTTTTATTAATTATTAACCCTCATTATATTACATTTTAACCTCCTGAACAATATTTAAATCCTGAAAATTCAAATAAAAACTATTACAATTATTACTACTATAAGCTTTATATAGAGTCTCAGCTGGAGTACTATAATTTAATGATTGGGTGTAATTACAAATATAGGTGAATGCGGCATTAGGAATTCTAAATGCCCCTTGTAAAGTGAGTTATAAGAAATATTTTTTAAAGTATATTACCTCAATTTATAGCAAAATTAATTATTTTATACTGTTAATTCATAATAACTTATCTTTTTATATCCTCTAAACAACGGATAACTAGGGTATTTATAAAAATACATCCTTTTTAATAACCGCCGTGCTTATCGTATAATAATTTATTTAACGATAACATAGTTTATTTATGCAGCTTTGTTGTATAATAAAATCTCCTTTGCATCATCTAATGTAATATCTGCTTTTTTTAGATTATTAAAATCATATATACCTAGTAAATTAATATGTCTCCAAGTAATGATAGAGCCGTGCTTTATAATATCTATTATCTCCTTTCTTTTTTCTGGATTACAGCGCATAATTAGTTTTGTAAGCATCAAATAATTCCATAAGATAATTAAATTTTGTATTATCATTTTACATTGCACTACTATTTCTTGATCCTCTGTTATACTCTGTGTAAATTCTTGGTTATTAGCAAAAAATATTATTGAAGAAAACCTATTAGATAACTCTCCTTTATTTAATTGTTTCTCTATTTGTTGCCTTAACTCTACATTATCAATGTACTTTAAGATAAATATGGATTTTATTATTCTACCAAATTCTTTAAGTGCTTCATGTAATTGATGTTGTTTTGCATAAGAACTTAACCTACGTAAAATTCTAGAGGCTTGTGTGTTTCTGAGTTTAATTGTTACTATTAATCTTAAAATACTATCCCAGTTTTCTTCTATTACTGAGGTTTTGATATATCTTGCTGGTAAAATAGGAGTTTTATGTTGTGCCTTGAGTATTTGCTTAGTACTTTTATTAAAAGCAAATATACTTTGTGCGGCAATATTTTTGATACGTGGAGCAAAATCTACTCCTATTAAATAGCATATAGCAAAGATTATTTCTGTATATCCATGTGTATCGGTAGAATGGGTATCTATATTCATGTCCGCATTATGCAATAATCCATCTATTACATATCCTGCATCACGTTCTGAACTGCTAAAGATAGTTGTATAAAACAACATCTGCCTTTCATCTAAAAAAGTATAAACGCTACTACCATGATTTTGGCCAAAATACTTAAATGAAAAATTTGCATTTAAGGATTCAGCCGATACCACAAATTTTTTAGCATCCCCAGAACTATGAAGTAATTCTTTATCCTTTAAAAAAAGCGTTGGTAACCATAACTTACTCATAAACTGTATAAAACTTTTATTTATTGTACTTAAATTTTCTACTGTAAAATACCAATTTACTGTATTATACAATGTATTATAATTAATTCCTTTTGATGTATTTGATAATCTATGTAGTCCCATATTAGTTCCTAATCCGAAAATTCCACCATAAAATATTTCTTTAGCAGGTTTTTTGCTTATGTTTTTGACCTTATAATGCTTAAAGCACTCAGTAAAACTCAATATCTTATCTATTTCTGAAAAAATTTCCAAAACAGATTTATATTCATTTTTACTCAATAATGAAGAAATTTTATCATGTTCTCCTCTTTCTACTTTTGGTGTATGCAGTATGAATCTTCCATTCTTACGAAATTTTATAAATTTGTTTGTTTTATCGGTTATATTACAATTTGTAATATAATATTGTTTTTCTAATATATCTTTTAATTTTAATAACAAATCTTTAATCTTTTTAAATTTTCCAACACCAGCTCTTTCTATAAGTGTTTCTCTCTCTTTTTCCCATACATCATCTGATATTAAATAGGCTTCTATTGGGAGAAATTTATAAGAATTAAGTAAATTAACTTCTCCACTTTTTATAGCGTCAGATATTTTTGTCAATAGTACTGCTTTATATAGCGAAACATTGAATTGATCGTTAGTTTTTCCAAAAATAAGTTTCTGTTCTATGTTAGATAAAAATTTTCTAGGGGCAGTACTATTAATATCTCCTTTCTTCTTTTGATAATCTACAATAGCTTCCATTAGGTTACTAGATTTAGTTTCTGGATTAAATTCTACATAACGTACTATATCAGCAACTCTATTTTGGATTGTTCTAGAAAAACTTTCTAATACTTCGTAATATTCTGAGTTACTTAGTTCATGTAGTATTTCTTTTTCTAATTCTTGATATTTTTTTACCTCCTCTGTAGTTATTTGCTCACCTAATATACTTTGAAGTATAGTGATTTTTTCAGCGTCCGTTAACTCTTTTAAAAATACTATTTTTCTAATTTTTTCTATACTTTCTTCTGATCTTTTAAAACCTTCTATTATAGATTGAGTTTTTTTATTCTTTTCCTCATTTTTTTCTATTATTTTTTCTTCAATAGCTTTTTCAACTTTATTTAATCTCTCTTGATTGGCACGCAACAGTATATCTATCAGTGTATCTTGCCATGTGCAATATTGATAATTTATAAACGCAGCCAGATAAAGATAAATCTTATTAGGATTATTAAGTGTACTAAGTTGTTCTACTCGTGCTTTAATAACCCATATAGCATAATACTTTGTTGCTTCAGGTGATAAATCTAATGATTTTATTAAAGGCTCTAATTCCTTAAATAAATTTTTTACAATTAAAAACCCTCTAATACTTTGTTTTATATTTTTTGGTCTTAAAGACTGATTTATGTTTTTGAGCCTTACAACTAAATTTCTCGCATAAACTCCCTTATTATCTTTTTTATCTAACAACGCATCTAATACTTCCTTATGTTCTTCTGTAATATTTATTTCTATTTTTTTTAGTGATTGAGACTCAAAAAGATTGAATGATTCAGTTATCATTTTAGCAAACACCCTGTAATTAGGCAGTTCTATTTTTTTTGATGTTAAGAAATCTATAGCTGCAAAAAATATATTACGAGGGTGCATTTGTTGTGATGCCATATGATTTAACTCTACTTTTAACAAATCTTTATTGCTACTAAAAGAAGTAAAGCCACTTATAGATAATATTAATCTTTTATGTTCTCTATATGTACGCTCCTTATAATCACTTATAGCTACCTCTCTATATCCTAATAATTTACTTATAAATATAATATCTTTTTTCTTAAAGTCCTCTTTTTGAAAAAATCTCTTTGTTGCTTTAAAATAACCATATTGTAATAATAAACCTGCTTTTGCTTCTGGCTTTCTAATTTGACATAGTAATTCTTGAAGTATAGGTTCTTGTTTAAAATACTTTTGTTGCTCATTAATGTTAAATATAGGAGGTTTGTCAAAGCTCCTAGCTTGCTTAGGTGGGATTATTTCTATTATTTGCATTACTCTTCTTCCCCTATTAATTCGACTGCTTCTTGCAAATCATTAAAAGAGGGTGTGCAATATATTTTAGTAATATCTAAGCTTTCATGTCCTGCTAAAAATGCTACTTTTTCTAATCCTACCCCCATATCAACTAAATTTTTACAAAAACTATGTCTTAGTTGGTGTGGAGTAACATTTTTTAAATTACTACCTTTCACAATCTTTTTTAACATTAATTGTACTCCTCTTGGAGTTAAATTACCTCTTTGTCCTTTAAATATTCTACTCTCTTTACCAATATTATCTGTATAGCCTATACTCAAAAAGGAATTACGACAATCTTTGTTTAATGGCATTTCTCTCGCTTTATCTCTTTTACCTAATTTCACTATTATTTTTCCTTTTCTATCGCTTATAGTTATCATATCCCATGTTAACTCACATAACTCATTCACTCTTAAGCCTGTATTTAATAATATTTTTATAATTGCAACATTTCTTTTATTGGCAGTTTGTTCTACTTTTCTTTGTAATTCGTTTTGTTCTAATCTATCTAACCACTTAAATCCCACCTTTAATTCTTTTACATTTTTTGGTGTGGGAATATTATATTTTATCTTTTTTGTTCGTACCCCCCAGCTTATGAACGCCTTTATACTAGCTATATGTCGATTAATTGTTTTAGGTTTTTTATTTTTAATTAATTGTTTTTTGTATAATCTTAAATCTGTAGGGGTGATTTTATCTAATATTAATTTTTCATTATTAGCTTTTAGAAACCATTTTGCAAAACTATTTAAATCAGATTGATAATTTTTTATTGTATTCTCACTTTTTTCATTTGCTTTTAAATACTCTAAAAATTTATCAATTATATTCATAAGTTATTATACGATAAGTTTTTTATTAGATAATCTAGCCTAATCTACATCTTATACGATGACTCAGCCTAATAGTCAATATATAATACCAATTATACGATATGATTTAAAAAGGAGTATTGTTTTAAGCTTGTCGCTATATAACATATTATACGCTTATATTATAAATATCCAATAATAATATAACTTTATATTCTCCTATTATCCTTTTATTGAAGAAATATAAAAATATAGGTTATCATAGATTACATCATAAAAATAATTAATCCCCCTATAAATAGAGGTATTACCTTTAAAAA
>CAJQNX010000053.1 GCA_905479795.1 uncultured Candidatus Midichloriaceae bacterium
TGATGACTTCAAACTAGTTGTTAAAAACTTAAAAAAGCATCTTGAAGCTTCCTAATTTTTGTCATGAGATAGTAGTTTTTGCAATTCTCCATTTTTATACATATCCTGAATTATGTCACAACCACCAACAAATTCTTGATCAATATATAGTTGAGGAATGGTAGGCCAATCAGAATACTCTTTTATACCCTGTCTTAGCTCATCACTATCTAATATGTTTATTCCTAAAAATTCAACTTTAAGAATATTTAAAATGTTTGCAGCAGCTGCAGAAAATCCACACATCGGCATCTCAGGAGTACCCTTCATAAATAAAACTACTTTATTGTCTTCGATGATTTTTTTAATTTGATTTTGTATATCCTGGTTCATAATTTATAATTTTATTTTGTTTTAAAAGTTTGAATAGAGAGTGCATGCAAATCAGTTCCTAAGCAATCTTTGAGAACTTTGTGCACTAATTTATGCTGTTCTACTTTAGAAATATTATTAAATTTTTCAGAGGTGATTTTAACATTATAGTGGTTGCTATCACCCACTGTATCTACTAACTCAATTTTAGAATTCGGAAATCCTTGTAAAATTGTTTGATATAAAACGTCATGATTAATGGGCATGTTATTTCGCTCTTTCTAAATATTTTAATTCTTTGATATCTACAATTACCGTATCTCCCTCATTTATAAAAGGGGGAACCATAATTCTTACTCCATTTTCTAGGGTAGCAGGTTTATATGATGATGTAGAAGTTTGACCTTTCACTACTGGTTCACATTCTTTAATTATGACCTCAGCTGATGTTGGTAAATATATAAGTAATGACTCATTGTCATATGTTTCTAAGGTTACTTCCATACCTTCTTTTAAAAATGGAAGTTGCTCTCCAACAAGAGACTTATCAACACTTTTTTGTTCAAAATTTTCTTGATCCATCAGCACCAAAAAATTACCTTCCTCATATAGAAATTGATAGCGTTGCTGGTCTAATCTTATTTTTTCTACATCTTCAGTGCTTCTGAATCTATGATTCATTTTAGTGCCAGTTTTGATGTCTTTCATTTCTAATTGAATATATGCCCCACCTTTTCCTGGCTGAGTATGCATAGTTTTTAGTATTACTAAATACTTGTTATCATGCGAGATAACGTTACCTATTTTTATATCATTAGCACTTATTTTCATTTTTAAACCTAAAAATATTCGTTGTTTTTATAATAAATTTTCTCATTCACTGTTCAATTGCAGGCTTTTTTATTATTGAAAGCATTATAGAGCAAAATATAAAGAGGACAATTATTAATATTGAAATATAATTTGAAAAATGAAGGCCAAAAAACCCTAATATCATTTTTAATCCAATATATATAAGCATATATCCAATTCCATGCTTTAAATATCTATACTTTTGAACGGCATTTGACATGACAAAATACATCGATCGTAATCCTAAAACAGCTAATATATTCGAACTAAATGCTATGAATGGCTCTTTAGTTATTGCAAGAACAGCTGGAACAGAATCTAAAGCAAATATAATGTCAGCTTTTTCTATCACTAAAAGAGAGAGTGCAAGCGGAGTGATGAAGAATTTATTATTTTTACGAAAAAACAACTCTCCATTTCTAGAGTCTTTACTATAATTAAAGTATTTTTTTGCAAATTTTAAAATCAAACTATTATCAAATGAGCTTGAGTTAGTACCACTCATATGGGGTAATTTATAACCACTATAAATCAATAACAATCCAAATGGTAAAAATATCCATTCAAACATATGAATGATATATATGCCAAATGTAATCATAATTAATCTAAACACTATGGCACTTAAGACCCCTATAAATAACACCTTGTGTTGATGCTTATCCTCGATATTGAAATATTTAAATATGATTATGAAAATAAATACATTATCAATACTCAGAGATAGTTCTATGCTATAAGCCGTAATAAATTCCACTGCTATATCAATCCCAGCATGAAAATATATTAGCAATCCCACTAACATTGCCAATGCTACCCAAAGAATTGATAGAAGCATTGCGCTTTTAATACTTAATTTTTTTGAATTCCTGAGTGAAATCCCAAGATCAATGAAAACTGATATAAGTATAACTGTTATTAAAAAAATCCAACTGTAATTTGGAAACATAAAAAAGCTAGTTACAAACCATTAATTTATTATATCAATATAGTATTTATAACTAGCTTAAGCCAATGTTATTTAGAATCTTTATCCTTTTCATCACTTACTTCTTCATATTCAGCATCAACAACTTTTTCTTCTTCGCTGCTATTGCTATTTTCTGCTGAAGCATTATTTTCGGTAGGAGGTTGTTGTTCGCTACCATAAATCTGTTGACCAATTTTCATTGATGCTTGAGTTAGGCTTTCAACTTTACTATTAATTTCATCTAGGTCTTCTGATTCAAGAACAGATCTTAACTCCTTAATAATATTTTCAACTTCCTCCTTATCTGCTGATGAAATTTTATCACCATGCTCTTTTAAACTTTTTTCGGTAGAGTGTATTAGGGAGTCAGCTTTATTTCTAGCCTCTACTAGTGCTTTTTTCTCCTCATCTTTACCAGCATTTTCTTCTGCATCTTTAACCATTTGTGCAATTTCATCATCTGATAAGCCACCTGAAGACTGTATGGTAATTTTTTGCTCTTTGCCTGTTCCTTTATCTTTTGCTGATACATGGAGTATACCGTTAGCATCAACATCAAATGTTACTTCGATTTGCGCCATGCCTCTTGGAGCAGGTGCTATACCCTCAAGATTAAACTGTCCCAATAGCTTATTATCAGTTGCCATTTTTCTTTCTCCTTGGAACACTCTAATTGTAACGGCAGATTGATTGTCTTCTGCAGTAGAGAATATTTGGCTTTTTTTAGTTGGAATTGTGCTATTTCTCTCTATAAGAGGTGTTAATATTCCACCCATAGTTTCTATACCTATTGTAAGAGGTGTCACATCAAGTAAAACTACGTCCTTCATATCGCCACTTAGTACAGCGCCTTGAACAGCAGCTCCAATTGCTACTACTTCATCAGGATTCACACCTTTATGTGGCTCTTTTCCAAAAAAATCCTTAACTCTTTGTATAACCTTAGGCATTCTTGTCATGCCTCCAACTAATATTACGTCATCAATATCAGAAGCCGAAAGACCCGCATCTTTTAAAGCAGCTTTACATGGCTCGATACTTCTTGTGATTAAATCCTCAACTAGGCTTTCAAATTTAGCTCTTGTTATTTTGATGTTCAAGTGCTTTGGACCAGATGCATCAGCCGTTATATAAGGTAAATTAACGTCTGTTTCCATTGAATTAGAAAGTTCAATTTTTGCTTTTTCTGCAGCTTCCTTTAATCTTTGAAGTGCTAAAGGATCTTTCATTAAATCCATTCCCTCAGTTTTCTTAAACTCATCACATAAATATTGTAATACTTTAAGATCAAAGTCTTCTCCTCCTAAGAATGTATCTCCATTCGTTGATTTTACTTCAAATATACCATCGCCAATTTCAAGAACTGAAACATCAAATGTGCCTCCACCAAGATCGTATACAGCTATTACTTTACTTTCAGATTTATCAAGCCCATATGCAAGTGCGGCAGCTGTTGGCTCATTAATAATTCTGAGTACTTCTAGACCTGCAATTTTACCAGCATCCTTTGTAGCTTGCCTTTGTGAATCGTTGAAGTGAGCAGGTACTGTAATTACAGCTTTTGTTACTTTTTCTCCTAAGTAATTTTCAGCCGTTTCTTTCATTTTTTCAAGAATCATTGCGCTAATTTGGCTCGGAGCATAATCTTTATCAGCAATTTTTACCCAAGCATCTTTATTTTTGGCTTGCATTAATGAATAAGAAACTTTTTTTGCTAATTCTTTAGTTTTTGGATCTGAAAAAGTTCTACCTATAAGTCTTTTTACTGCAAATATAGTGTTTTTAGGGTTGGTTACGGCTTGTCTTTTTGCTGATTGACCAACTAATTTCTCACCTTTTTCAGTAAATGCAACTACTGAAGGGGTGGTTCTTATGCCCTCTGAATTTTCTATGACCTTTGGATTTTTGCCATCCATTATGGCTACACATGAATTTGTAGTACCTAAGTCTATGCCAATTGTCTTGCTCATCGTGTTATAATATTTTGTTAACTTTCGTAACTATATATAATAACAATTTTTTTTAGAACAAGATCAGGCAACAATTTTTTTCGTTCTTTTTTCAAAAATTACCAAGATACTATAACCCAATATCGCAATTGCTAAGCTGATTGGTAATACCATTAAGGCATTATACAGGTTGTCAGAACTATAGATGGGATTGCCAAGAATATTATATTTTCCGTCCCAAACGTACTGTAAAACCTTGCCTATAACTCTATGGAAAAAATAACCAAAACTCATCATAATCATGTTTGTTATTGCTGATATAAAGGTGGCATGTTCAACATGAACAAGGGCAATTGATTTTGCTATTACAATTAGCTGATAAGCGCAAAAGAATCCTATTATGAAAAGTAAAATTTTAAAAGCGATAGGACTTTCTATAAATCCACTTAGCATAATTATAAAACAACTGAGCATAACAATTCCACTGACAATGATTATGCCATAATACGATTTTGTTTTTTCAAAAATATATCCCATTACCATAAGTCCAGCTGCCATACCTATTAATGCTAATTGGGTTATATTACTAGCTTGTTCATTGGTAAAATTATGCACTATCTTTAAATATGGGTTGCACCATGCATCTACAAAGCCTTCTAAAGGTCCTATCATTAAACCGCCTAAAGCACTTATTAATAAAACAGTTTTATTAGAAAACAAGTATTTAAAATCATTAATAACGACTGAAAAACTAAATTTTGATCTAGTTTTTGTGTTTGTATTTGGTATTGCCATATAGCTAAAGATAGCTAGTAAAACTCCAAAAACTATTATGTAATTCAATGTTTCCACAAATCCTAAGTATGAAATAAGTTGAGAAAGGGGACCCATGCCAAATACAGAGCCTAATAATCCAGCAGTAACCATCCATCCAAGCATTCTTGGAAATCTCTCTTCACCAAAACCCAATCTTAGCAATGTAAATGCACCTACTGCTGCTCCTGATGAACCCACACCCGCTAACAATCTGCCATATGTGGTAATTGCAAAATTATCAATATAAGCCAGTGGTACAAACCCAAGCACAGCCAAAAGTATGCATATAGGTATTATCTTTTTCGCATTAAAATGATCTAACGCTATACCTAGTGGAATGTGCATCACAACATAACCTACGTAGTATATACCTGCATAATGTCCTATCTGGTTAGCATCTACATGGTATTTGCCCATTATATCATCCATTATTATATTTGGAATGTTCTTTATAATAGTTTGATATGCGTAAAATAATGCTAGTGCTAACCATGTAGACCAAGCAACTAATAGTGATGACATTTAAATTTTCTTATGTGTTTAACTAACTGCAGAATACTAAGTGTTTTTGATAAAATTACAAGTATTTTCTTTACTTTTAGGGCGTTAATTGTTAGCTATTTATAAAAACGGGTTACTTAGTATATGAAATATTCGAGCATCAAAATTGGCGAAAATTGTCCCAAAGAAGTTAACGTAGTTATTGAAATTTCAATGAATTCAGATCCTATAAAGTATGAATTTGATAAAGATATAGAAGCCATGGTCGTTGATAGATTTATGCAATCGAGTATGCAATATCCATGTAATTACGGATTTGTTCCTCATACGCTATCAGGTGATGGAGATCCCGTTGATATGTTAGTGTATACTAACTATCCAATTGCTATTCAATCTGTTATACTTGTTAAGCCAATAGGTGTATTGCTCACTGAAGATGAAAAAGGCTTGGATGAGAAGATATTGGCGGTTCCAACTAACAAAATTGACCCATATTTTAAAAATATTAATAATTATACAGATTTACCAGAGATATTGATTAAAAAAATAGCACATTTTTTTGAAAGATATAAAGATCTTGAAGACGGTAAATGGGTTAAGGTTGGTGGATGGAAAGATTTTGATCACGCTCAAAAGTTAATCCAAGTCGCAATTGATAGATATAATGATGAAAAAAACTAATAAATCGTGCTATGGCAAAATATAAAATTATTTCTTTTTATAAATTCATAAATTTAGAGGATACACAGTTTTTAAAAACTGAGTTGCTTAATTTCTGCAATCAGCATGATATTAAAGGCACTATTATCGTAGCTAATGAAGGGATAAATTCAACTTTATCTGCCAATCAAGATTCAGTAGACAAATTTTGCAAATATCTAAAAAGCTTCGATTTTTTGAATGACATAGAATTTAAAATAAGTTTTTCTGAAATTAGACCATTCAAAAAACTGAAGGTAAAACTAAAGAAAGAAATAGTAACATTTGATATAGAAGAATTAGATTTATCTAAAAAAGGTGCTTATTTAAACCCTAAAGAGTGGGATGCACTTATAAAAAAGGATGATACCATAGTCATTGATGCGAGAAATTATTATGAATATGCTATGGGGACATTTAGAGGTGCAATCAACCCTCATATACATCATTTTACCGAACTATCAAAATGGTTAAAAGGTCATTTAAAAGAAAGCGATAAGAAACAAAATGTGGCCATGTTTTGCACAGGGGGAATAAGATGCGAGAAATCCACGGCATATTTGAAACAATTGGGTTTTGAAAATGTATATCACCTAAAGGATGGAATCATCAAATATTTAGAAGATAATCAAAAAGATCCACATTCAACCTGGCAAGGAGAGTGTTTTGTTTTCGATGATAGAATTACTTACTAAAGTTAAAATAAAATTATATCTAAAGGTATTAGTTATGAGCTTTAAAAATAGTAAGATTCTTTAAAATATTGAATTTATCAATGGATAGTGTTACACTCTGAGTATTAAAATACAAATAGGGGTTGGTGCTGATGGGCGATCAAAAAAAGAAAATCCAATTTAGTGAAATGGTTAATTATGAGAGTGTGAAAAATTTGTATGAACTGAATAATGAAAATCATAATTTGAGTATAGAATCCAGTATGATGTTAGAAGAATTTCGTAATACTAATGAAAATCAAGGTCTTTTATCGGAGGATTTCCTTAAGTTAGTAAGACTAGATAGCACTATCTATTAAACTATATTACTGAGTATTATTATATTTCAAATTTAAATTCTAAATCAATTTGCTACTGAGAATAGTTAAGTTAAGTTTTATGCAGAGAATGTATGGAGTATTTTTTCAAAGATAATTTTGAGATTTTTATTTTCTATAAGATTAATTAAAATTTTCTCAGATAAGTCCTGATCAAGAGGTATACGCTCTATAAATTTTATTTTTTTATCCTCACAGTAATTTAACAAGTTACTTTTGCCAAAAATATACTCATTTGCTCCGCTAGTTGAGTTAATATAGTAAGCCATATTTTCTATTATTCCTAGTATATTTATTCCTAACTTTACAAACATATCCACTGCTTTAAATGCGTCTACCAATGCAAGTTTTTGAGGGGTTGTAATGACTATAGCCCCATCAATAATATAATTTTCGGCAATACTCAAATGAATATCTCCCGTACCAGGTGGGGTATCAACTATTAAATAATCTAAGTCACCCCATGCTGTCATCTTAAAAAGCTGATGCACTGCCTTTGTAAGCATTGGTCCTCTCCAAATCAATGCTGATTTTTCAGGTACTAAAAACCCCATAGACATTAACTTTATTCCAAATTTTTTATGGGGCTGCAATAAACCTTCTATTACTTCAGGTTTTTGATTGATCTCAAAAATTCTAGGAACAGATGGGCCATAAACATCTGAGTCGAGTAATCCTACTTTATACCCTGCCTCTACTAAGGAAATTGCCAAATTAGCTGCAATTGTTGATTTTCCAACACCACCTTTGCCAGAAGCGATAACTATTATTTTATTTACTCCTTTAAGCCGTACCTTCTGTTTTTGTTGCTTGTTTGTAAACATTATTAATAAACCAAATGAGTTTGACGAAATATATTAGCACAATTTTATTGTTAACCCGAGTTAGAATTAAGAAAAAAGGAAAAGATTTTTCTATTTGCTACTATTTATTATGAATAAAAATACACAAAATATTATTATGGAGATAAAATAAATTCTTATTGTTTTAAAGCAACCTAGGGTATTTCTTATCATAAATTTTTCTAGTTATACTACAGTAAGAATTTGCTCCCTTGCATATTCTAGTTATTCTTTTTAGGAGAGGAGTTTTATGCTATTTTATTTATGTTGAATAAGTGCTTATCATCATATTTATTGCTCCATAATAATATTAATTGACAAGCTATATATGATTCTATAGTAGGTAATTCTATAATGGCAGTAATTGATAAATTGCATGATAAATTCAGTATAACAGCACGTCAAATTGCCCATAGCAATAGTAAAATTTGTTAATAAAAGTATTATGCAACAATATCAAGTATTAAATGAGAAAGATGCGCGTCCAGTAAAAATGTGGACGCATGGCGTTCCGGTAGATGAGAAAGCTAAACAGCAACTCATCAACACTGCCAAGATGCCTTTTGTGTATAAATGGTTAGCAGTGATGCCAGATGTGCATGTAGGGAAAGGGTCTACTATTGGAAGCGTTATTCCTACTAAGGGTGCAATTATTCCTGCTGCAGTTGGTGTTGATATTGGTTGCGGCATGATGGCAGTCAGAACATCTCTTGTTGCTTCTAATTTACCAGATAACCTGCATGGTTTGCGATGCGCAATCGAAGAAGCTGTGCCACATGGACGTGTGATGAATAGAAATAAAGCTGATAAGGGTGCGTGGTCTGAGATTCCAGAAAAATCTTCTGTGGCATGGCGGCATTTAGAGTATGATTTTAAGCGTATTATACATGTAACTCCTAAGCTTGAGAAGTCAAACAATATCAATCATCTTGGAACGCTTGGAACAGGAAATCACTTTGTTGAAATATGCCTTGATGAGAATGATCGTGTATGGATAATGCTGCATTCTGGTTCCCGTGGTGTTGGCAACGCAATTGGATCACACTTCATTGAGCTTGCTAAGAAAGATATGCAGAAATGGATGATTAATCTACCAGATCAAAATTTAGCCTATTTTCCAGAATTCACTGATCATTTTAGTGATTATGTATTTGCTGTAGAATGGGCACAAAAATTTGCTCGATCAAATCGTGAAATTATGATGGCGCATACCATTGAAGCGATTCGTAAAGTTGTCACAAAGCCATTCGAGGCAGAAGCAGAAATAATCAATTGTCACCACAATTATGTGAGTCGTGAGAATCATTATAGAGAGAACATTTTTGTTACAAGAAAAGGTGCGGTGAGAGCCCGTAAGGGTGATATGGGTATCATTCCAGGTAGTATGGGGGCACGGTCATTTATTGTACGTGGCCTTGGTAATGAAGAGAGTTTTCATAGCTGTTCTCATGGTGCTGGACGCGTGATGTCTAGAACAGAAGCTAGAAAGCGAGTTTCATTGGAGGAGCATATCATTGCCACAGAAGGCGTGGAATGCCGTAAAGATGCAGGTGTGGTGGATGAAACTCCCTCTGCCTATAAAGATATTGATCAAGTAATGGAGGCACAAAAGGATTTGGTTGAAATAGTCTATATCTTAAAGCAGATTGTGTGCGTAAAAGGATAATAAGATATCCTAGAAAGAAAGGGAAGATAGATTTTTTTATAAAATTCCACCTCTTGCTATCACAACAGAGTGAATAGTAAGAAGTGGTGTAACTTTTAATATAAACTAACAAGCTATGCTATATAACGTGCAAGAGTTTTTCTCACTTACTCATAAAGGTATTCGTAATAAAGTAGGGGATATGTTTGGTAAGGAAGGAGAAGAAGTATTTGATAGTGCGGTAGTATCAATAACTAGTGATGTGGCTGCTAACTTTGTTTTATGGGCTTTTGGCTTTGGTCCTGCTTATTATGGACTGAAATGCATGGGTTTTAGATTTCTTAATGCCACTTTTAAATATTATATTAGAGAAAAAATAAATGCTCACTTTTACGATAATTATTATTTAAAACATTTGACAGCAGGAGCTGTTGGAGGAGGATCTTATTATGGTTTTAATTATTTATTTCAAGCACAAATGGATGTAAATATATTATTCAATAGCGAAGATCTAAAAAATAAAATATTTAATGGAATTATAAATAATTCTATTTGGGAATTTTCTTCAGAAGCTCTAAAAACTATAAAAGAGCAAGATGACTGGTGGGAATATACTGCGACAATATTCTTCATAGAAGCATTAGATTGTATTGCTTGGGATGGAACAATAAAGATAGAATGTCTAAAAAAACAACCTCTAGGTGCTGCGAGTAGAGTAACGGGAGCGTATACGCGTGAAAAATTGTTCTCAATCTACGTTCACAAAAAGTCAGAAAAAAGTAATGTTATTGGTAATGGCCAAGAAGATTTGAACTTAGAAGCAAGTATTGATAAGCAATTAGAGTCAGTAAATACTGATGAATATCAACATCAAGATTTATAGAGTTGTTGCTCAAT
>CAJQNX010000054.1 GCA_905479795.1 uncultured Candidatus Midichloriaceae bacterium
TGAGTCAACTCTACTACTACTTTTTGCTGAGTCAAGCTTTTTATGAATTATAAGGTTAAATGCCTTTATAAAAATAATAGATTTTTTGTATATCAAGCCACATTGTTTTCTTTTGGGAAGGTTGTCTTAAAAGATACGATGGATGGAATATTACAAATGTGTCAATGGAATTCTTTAAATAGCTATTTGTATATTTAAATGTTTGATTTCTAAGTTGCCCCATTGGTGTTTTTAGTCCTAATAATGATTCCACAGCTGTGCTGCCAACTAATATAATAATTTTTGGATTCACAAGTGCAACATGCTTTTCAACTAATGGTCTACAAACATCTATCTCAGATGATGTGGGTCTTCTATTTGCAGGAGGGCGCCAAAATATGGTATTCGTTATATAGCAGCTTGTTCTATCAATTTTAATTGCGGCAAGAATATTGTCCAATAATTTACCACTTTGTCCACAAAATGGCACTCCATGTTTATCTTCATTGGCCCCTGGAGCCTCGCCAATTAGCATTACATCTGATTTAGAATTTCCATCAGCAAAAACAGTATTGGTGGCATATTTTTTAATATCTAGCTTATCAAACTTCTCAACAACATCTCTTAATTCTTCAATTGTAGTACATTTATCAGCAAGATTTTTAGCTATCTCTTCAATATTTGAGCTATCAAAATTTACATTTTTCTTTACTTCATTTTTGATATATTTTTGTTGAATTTTTGATCTATCTTGAGGAACTTCATTCATAAAATAGTCCACACCTAATTCTTGATACCATTGTAATAATTTTTTTTTGGATGAATTCATATATAATATTGCTCAATAATATTGACTTTATTCAGTATTTAAGTTAGAGAATAGTCTTCAAACATATATATACTGGTAAAAAATGTCTACAAAAAGAACTTTTCAGCCTAGCAATATAAAACGTAAAAGAAGACATGGTTTTAGAGCTAGAATGGCAACAGTAGGTGGCAGAAGGATTATAAACAACAGAAGAGCCAAAGGTAGAAAGGAATTATCTGCATAATTCAATCTTTTTGGGTTAAGTTATTGGACTTAAAAAAAACAAAAATAACCAAAAATTCTGCTTACAAAGAATTATTTATCAATTCAGACAAAACAGTTGGGAAATACTTTGTAATACTATATAAAAGTGCGCAGATTAAAAACACTGAGCTAGTGAACTTTAGATTTGGTATAACAGCTAGCAAAAAAATTGGAAATGCCGTAAAAAGAAATTGGTGCAAGAGAGTGATTAGAATCTTGGTAGGTCAACTAGACTTAACGGATTTAACAAAAGATTTATACATCAATGTGATTGCAAGAAAATTTATGATTAAAGAGAATTTTTCAATACTAAAAAATGATTTCAACTCTTCTATAAAAAAGATAGCAAGGTATGAAAAAAAATCTAAATAAGTTAGTTAATGTATTTCTTTTCATATTGGTATCACTATATCAAAACTTGGTATCGCCATTTATGAGCCCTTCATGTAGATTTTACCCTAGTTGTTCAAGTTACGCAAAAGAGGCCTTAAAAAAATTTGGTTTCAAAGGGGTATTTTTAACATTAAAAAGACTTTTAAAATGTAACCCTTTTTTTGAAGGGGGGCACGATCCAGTGCCCAGTAAAATAATTAAAAAGGAAAGATATGAATAATAATTTAAGGACAATTTTAGCAGCAGTTTTATCAATGGTAATTTTGATATTATGGCAAAACTATTTTTCTAAACCTGAATCTTCAAGTAATAATAGCGCTATACATAAAGAAAAGACAATCGATGAATTTAAGTTTGGTGATATAGAAAATTTAGAAAATAAAGTTTTGGATCGTCCAATTATTGATAAGCCTAAAGGTGGGAAGGTCAAATTTAATAATAATATGATAAGTGGCTCAATCAATTTGCTTGGTGCGAGAATTGATGATTTAATTTTACTCGAATATAAGCAAACAGTAAAAAAGAGTAGTAAGGATGTTGTTTTGTTATCTCCAGCTGGAACAAAGGAAGTTTACTATACTGAATTTGGTTGGTTATCAAATGATAGAAGTATAGAATTACCAAATAATAAATCAATTTGGCATGCGGATAAAAAAACTCTTAATCCACATGATAAGGTGACTTTATCATGGAAGAATAAAGCGGGTGCACAATTTTTTATTGCAATAAGCTTAGACGAAAATTACATGTTTACAGTAGAGCAAAAAGTCATTGGGGTGCAAAATAGTATAATAAAATCCTATGCAGCAATAAGTAGAGGTGTTTATGGAAATGGCAAAAGCGAAATGCTTATACACGAAGGTGGAATAGGGGTGTTTGATAACAAATTGAAGGAAGTTACTTTTGACGATTTAGATGAAAAAAAATTAAATTTTTCTGATTCGGATAATGGCTGGTTTGGATTTTCAGATAAATATTGGTTAACTGCAATCATTCCTGAAAATTCATCTATCTCAACAAAATTTTTAGGCTACAAAACTAATGAAGGAAATAGATATCAAGCAGATGCTATTATCAATCCGAACGATTCTGATAATAATTATAGTAGATTACATTTTTTTGCTGGAGCCAAAAAATTAAAGCTTTTGGATTATTATGAGAAAAAATACAACATAAAATTATTTGATAGAGCTGTAGATTTTGGGATTCTTTACTTCATTACTAAGCCAATCTTTATTGCATTAAACTTTTTTCACTCTTTGGTTGGAAATTTTGGTGTTGCAATTATCTTACTTACTATATTCATAAAGATATTATTATTCCCACTTGCATATAAAGGTTTTAAAGGAATGAATAAGCTTAAAGAGCTTCAGCCTGAGATGACTAGGTTAAAGAAATTGTGCGATGGTGATAGTGCAAAATTTCAAAAATCAATTGTGGAGCTTTACAAAAAAGAAAAAGTAAATCCAATGTCGGGCTGTTTACCAATTCTTTTACAAATGCCGATATTTTTTGCTCTCTATAAAGTGCTATATGTCACTTTGGAAATGAGGCATGCTAAATTTTATTTATGGATCAAAGATTTATCTGCTACAGATCCAACAAATATTTTTACCCTATTTAGCTTAATACCTTGGGATCCTCCAAGTTTTCTTCATGTGGGAGTTTTACCGATAATTATGGCGCTTACGTTGTATTTTCAACAGATGCTAAATCCGCAGCCTACTGACCCTACACAAGCAAAAGTTATGAAATTCTTACCTTTAATATTTTTATTTATGTTTGCTTCATTTCCATCAGGTCTTGTATTATATTGGTCATGTAGTAATATTCTTTCTATTACACAACAAGTATTAATTAAAAGAATAACAAAGTAGTGCAGCTTAAAAAGAAGGATAAAATCGTAGTAGCAATGTCAGGTGGAGTTGATAGCTCTACTGTTGCAGCAATACTTAATGACCAAGGTTATGAAGTGATAGGTGTGACTTTGCAACTATATGATGTTGGTGAAATGGCATCAAAAAAGGGTGCCTGTTGCGCTGGACAAGATATATATGATGCAAAAATGGCAGCAGATAAAATTGGCATCCCACATTACGTGTTAAATTATGAAAGCCTTTTTAGTAAAAAGGTTATAGAGGATTTTGCTGAAAGCTACATACAAGGTGAAACCCCAATACCATGTGTAAAATGCAATCAAAAAGTTAAGTTCGAAGATTTATATAAAATGGCTAAAAGTCTAGGAGCAAAAGCATTAGCCACAGGACATTATGTTAGAAAGGTCAATGTGGATAATGAAAACATGCTTCTCAAGGGAGTTGATTCTAATAAAGATCAAAGCTATTTTCTTTTTACAACAACTAAGGAGCAAATGAATTTTTTAGAGTTTCCTCTTGGGGGATTTACTAAAGATGAAACAAGAAATCTTGCAAAAAAATACGAATTAAATATATCAGATAAACCTGAAAGTCAGGATATTTGTTTTGTTCCAAATGGAAATTATTCAGAAATAATTAAAAAACTCAAGCCAGAATCATATACACAAGGTGATATTGTAAATTTAGATGGGCAGGTTTTGGGTAAGCATGATGGTATTGTAAATTTTACTATTGGCCAACGCAGGAGAATAGGAATTGCAAATAATAAGCCACTGTATGTAATAAAAATTGATCCAAAAAATAATAAAGTTATAGTAGGTGAAAAAGAGGATTTAAAATCTACAAGATTGAAAATTAAAGAATTAAATTGGTTATCCAACAATGAGTGCTTAAAGGACAATATAAAGTGTTCGGTTAGACTAAGATCAAATCACAAAGAAATAGATGCAAACATGAAGTATTTAGGAGATGGATTTGCGGATATTACACTTGAATCATCTTATTATGGAATCACACCCGGCCAAGCATGTGTGATGTATGATGGAGATAGAGTACTTGGTGGTGGATGGATTATGAGAGAAGATTGCTAAATGAATTTGATAGATAAAATAGCGCGCTACGTACAAAATTCATTATGGTCTGAAGTTAGGTTAGTAAACTATTTATTATTACCATTTTCAGCTATATATAGCCTAATTAGAAATTTAAGATATTATTTTTATCAAACTCCGATTAAATTTCAAAGTAAGATAGTTTGCGTTGGTAATTCAATATCAGGAGGAGCTGGCAAAACACCTGTAGTAATAAGATTGGCAGAGTTATTATCAGACAATAAAAAATTAAATATTGCCGTTGTAGCTAGAGGATATAAGGGAAAGTTAAGTAAAAAAGTAGTAAAGGTGAATTTAAAAAAACATTCATGTAATGAGGTTGGAGATGAGGCATTATTAATTGCAGAGCACGCAACAGTTTACATTTCTAAAAATAGAAAATTAGCTATTAGAATGGCTGAAAAACATGGAGCAAAAATTATAATTTTAGATGATGGGTTTCAAGACAATTCAATTCATAAAGATTTTTCTATATTAGTAATTAGTACAAATATCTTTAAGAAGCAGACAAATACTTTTTTAATACCTGCTGGTCCTATGAGAGAAAGCTTAAAAACAAGTATAAGAAAGGCTAATATTATTATTACTTCTGATAAAAATCACGAATTGGAAAAAAATAAATTGATTGCAAATAAGGAGTTATTCCATCAGCAGCAAGTGATAAAAAATCAACATGAAATTCAAGGCAAAGAATTTATACTATTATGCGGAATTGCACAGCCGGAGAGAGTTGAAAAAACTGCAAAAAACCTAGATGCAAAAATAATTAAAAAATATTTTTTCCCAGATCATTATAATTTTTTAAATGAGGAGCTAGAAGAAATTTACAATCAAGCCAAAGAATTTGATTGTAAGGTTTTAACAACTAAAAAGGATTTTGTTAGAATTAATGCAAAATTTCATGGTTTTACTATTGTGATTGACTATTCTATTAAGATTAATGATGAAGGTAAGCTAATTAAAAAACTATTAACCTAATTTAATTTTATATGCTAAGTTTAAATAAAATTTTTTAGAATATGTTTGAAAACATTATTGAAATATTAGGTATAGTATTACCAATAATTTTAAAAATTTTACTTTTGATAATACCCCTTTTGCTATCAGTTGCATATTTAACGTTAGCTGAAAGAAAGATTATTGGATGGATGCAATTAAGAAAAGGTCCAAACAGAACCGGTTTCCTTGGTTTGTTACAACCTATTGCGGATGCACTTAAATTAATTTTTAAAGAGCCAATAATACCCCAAGGTTCTGACAAAGTTTTATTTTTACTTGCGCCAATCATCACTTTTTCATTGGCTATGATTGGTTGGGCTGCAATTCCCATTGATACATTTATAATAGCTAATCTTAATGTAGGAGTGATGTATATACTTGCAGTTTCATCACTTGGTGTTTATGGCGTTATTATAGCTGGTTGGGCGAGCAATTCTAAATATGCATTTTTAGGAGCTATAAGATCTGCTGCACAAATGATATCATATGAGATTGCAATCGGTCTTTGCATTGTTTGTGTCTTATTGACTACAGGAACTTTGAATTTAACAGAAATTATAAATGCTCAAAAGGATATGCCGCTCTATATGGATTTATTGCTTTTCCCTATGTTTGTGGTTTTCTTTATTTCAATCTTAGCAGAGACGAATAGACATCCCTTTGATTTACCTGAAGCAGAATCGGAGTTGGTTGCAGGGTACAATGTAGAATATTCATCCATGCCATTTGCATTATTTTTTCTTGGAGAATATGCAAATATGATTTTGATGAGCTCTTTTGCAGTAGTGCTCTTTATGGGAGGGTGGTTACCTCCATTTAAGTTGGAATTTTTAAATTTCGTCCCAGGGTTTATCTGGTTCATTTTGAAGATTATGTTTTGCCTGTTTATTTTTATATGGATTAGGGCATCAATTCCAAGATTTAGATATGATCAGTTAATGAGATTAGGTTGGAAAGTATTTTTACCACTTACTTTAATCTGGGTAATTTTAATTGCCTCTATAGTGGTTTATTCTTAAGCGATGTTCATGAAAAAAGCGACCATATTCTCGCAAGATAATTTAGATAAAATCATAAATGCTTTTTCTCAGGGCAAAGTAGTTTGTATACCTACAGATACAGTATATGCGATGTCATGTGATGCAACAAATATAGATGCAATAAAAAAAATTTATCAGATCAAGGAAAGAGCTTTAAATAAAACATTACCTATTTTTGTAGCAGATATTCAAATGGCTAAAGCATATGTTAAATTTTCTTCTAAGGAATTAAAGCTTATAGAAAATTTTTGGCCTGGAGCCCTAACTTTGGTATCAAAAGTGCTAGATAATAACCAAAAAATTCCAAATATATTAATTAATAAAGATAAAATTGCCGTTAGAACGCCAGATCATAAGCTGATTCAAACTATTTGCAAAAGCATTAACAAACCTATCATTGCAACAAGTGCGAATATATCCTCCCAATCAAGTGTCAATAGTACAGAGGATATAATAAAAATTTTTCTTAATAAAGTAGACTATATAGTACAAGATTCTGCTTTGTGCAAAAGTAATGATTTGACCCCATCAACCATAGTAGAGTTTATTAGTGAGGATAAATTTAGATTGATAAGAGAAGGCAAGATATCAAAAAGTGAATTAGATAACAGGATTTAATAAAAATTCAGTAGAATATAAAAATATTAGAAATGGATGAATTATATACATACATTAAAGAAAATAAAACAAGAGTATGGGCTGCTGTTAATAGGAACAGATTCAAAGCTACTGCAATTAAAGTAGGAGATGGCAGGAAGAAAAACTATATTGAAATGGCCATTGAATTAGAAGAGAAATATGAAGCATATTGTCATTATAAAAAGCAAAGGTTCACTTAAGAACAAAATCGTACACTTGTTTAGTTGAAAGCTTCAATTCATATTTGCAGGGTATGTTAGCCAGACTAAATCGTAAAACTAAGAGGTTTAGC
>CAJQNX010000055.1 GCA_905479795.1 uncultured Candidatus Midichloriaceae bacterium
AAACAGTAATTAGCGTTAATAATAGCAGTATGTTGATTTATTGTATGGTCAGTTAAGTCAAAACCGGTCCTAGCTCTTAGTTTATCTTTATTAAAGCATTTTGTTTTATTACTAGATTCTGAATATTCAATTAATTTATCAAAATGTAATTTTTTAGGGACCTTGAATAAAATGCCATTACTATATTTTGCCTTTCCTTCTTTGCTATATAATGCCCATGCTACGTATATTTTAGCCGCTTCTAGCAATTCTTCATTATTATCTGACAGCCATTTTAAAATATTAATTGCTATTGATAATTCGTCATCAAGATCAGTGAAGTTTTTATTTAATATTGAAATTGCTTCCGGTACTTTTTTTTCATCATGATCTTCAAATTTAACCTTTCTCTGTATAAATTTTTTTCTACATTCAAATAGAGCGGATGCTTTTTTATGATATTCTGGGTTTTTATTTTCATTGTACTTTAGATTGAATAGATTAATTATAAAACTTTCCAAGTAGGGAGCTAATTTAATTATTAATTCAGATGATATTTGATTGTTTTTTCGACCATCAATTAAGTCATATTTAAGAGCAATATTCTTTGTGTTCAAAAAACCTATAAACTCTTCATCAATTTTTTTTAATCCAAATGTTGAGTATAAGTCCTCAAATGTAATATCAAAGTTTAGTGTAATCATTTTAAATATCTTATCATAAGATTTAATGTAATAGCCAAAATATAAATAAATTTTTCTTGATAGTTATTATTAATAATGCTTAGATTGTCAAAGCTGGATGTGTTCTGAAATTTAATGCAAAATAAAACTGTAATATCATTAATAAATATAGTATTTATTCTTTGGAGTGTACTAATTTTTCCTGTTAATTCAAACTCAGATTCAAGAATTAAAGATATTGTCAATTTTGAGGGTGTTAGGGACAATGTTTTAGTTGGTTATGGTTTGGTAACAGGATTGAATGGAACAGGGGATAATTTAAAGAATTCAATATTTACTCAAAGAGGATTAGTTAATTTACTTGATAAGTTGGGAATTTATACAAGGGGAGAAAATATAAAAACAAAAAATGTTGCTGCAGTTATGGTAACGGCAAGTCTCCCTGGTTTTTCTAGAGCTGGTAATAAAATATCAATCAATTTAAGTACATTAGGAGACGCTAAGAGTATTAAAGGTGGTACATTGCTTGCAACTCCTTTGATGGGAATAGATGGGAAGATTTATGCTGTTGCTCAAGGGCAAGTAGGGATTGGTAAATTATCCGACACAAGACAAGATAATTTTAAACCTATTCTAACATCAGGGTATATTATTAATGGGGCATCTGTTGAAAGAGAGATTGAGTTTGATCTTAATTCTTTAACAAAGGTGAATATATCATTAAATAATCCTGATCTTACAACAGCAAGGTCAATTGCCAATGCGATCAATTCATACTTAAGTGATACTCTTTCATCGGCAAGGGATCCAGGCACAGTTATATTACACATTCCTGATGAATATCAGAATAATGTAGTAGGTTTGTTAGCAGACATTGAAAATATAACAATATCACCAGACACAACAGCTAAAATCATAATTGATGAGGCTACTGGCACGGTGGTTATTGGTAGGCATGTAAAAATTAGTAAAGTTGCTATTGCACAGAAAAATCTAATTGTAAAAATATCACCAGTGCAGGAGTTTGAAATTGAAGCAGATATTGTTTTAAGTAGTGATAATAAAGAGCCAGCGCCGCCTGGGACTGCTTTAAAGGTGCTAGAACCAACTGCTAATCTTGCTGATTTAGTATCTGGGTTGAACTCACTGGGTGTTAAAACGCAAGATTTGATTACTATATTGAAATCAATTCGTGATGCAGGTGCATTACAAGGAGAAATAGAAATAAAGTAATGAATGTGAGCAATGACTGCAATAGTGCAATAATTAATAAGACGAAGCCAATTCAAGAGTCTAAACAGACTAATTCGTATTTAAAGTCAAAGGCTAATTTTAATATTGAAAGCAAGAAATTTAATGAGGCCTTAAATGAACTTAATGCAACGTTATTGTCTAATATGTTAGAACCGATTTATGAGAATATTGAGCCTGATTCATTAACTGGTGGTGGTTTTGCTGAAGAAACCTTAAATCACTTTTTAGTTAACGAGTATGCTAGAGAAATAACCAAAGATGGTAATTTTAAAATTGATCCAAACTTAAATAAACAATTATTAAAGAAATATCAAAATCATGGATGATAAGCAACTTAAGGAACAAGAGAGCAAGACTGAGCATAAAAAAAATGACGATGATTTTTTTGAGCACGAATTAATTATTAAGGCGTTGGATAGGTTAAGTAAAATTGTTAAGAGAGAAGAGGAGTTTGTCGAAAATAAACAATATGAGAAGGCAGTGGAATTAATTCCAGATAAGATAGAGTTAGTGAACTTTTTTGCAAAAAATAAAGATAAAATTCTTGGTAATTTTAATCCTTCTAAAGAAGAAGATATGCAAAAAAGAGAAGAAGTGAAAAATTTGGTACAAAATTTGCTTGATACTTCTGGTAAGAACATGAACAAGATTAAAAAAGCACAATATTTGAGTTCAAAGGTTATGGAAATATTAAAAGAGTCAGTTCAAAAAAGTGAAGTGAAAAATAAAAATTATTCTAATAGTGGCAAGTCAGTTGTTAAAAATAAAATTAACAAACATGTCATGCTAAGTAAGGAGGCTTAATTCAATGAGTAAGATATTAGAAACGACAGCAACCGCAATTAAGAATCAGGAGAGATTAATTGGGTTAGCTCAGCAAAATATTGTTAATGCTAATGATCCTAATTATATTAAACAAAAGGCAAATTTAGTATCAAATCCACAAGTTGGGGCAGAAATTATAAGTATAGATCTGGAAATGAATGAAGGTTTGTTAAAGGATCAGTATAGTAAAAACTCAGAATATCATTCTAGTTTGTTAACTCAAAAGTCATTACAAAAAGTAACGGATAGTGTGTATAGCCTCAAACTTGAAGGGAAAAATAGCGTAGCTGGAGCGCTAAATGATGTTTTTGGAAATGTAAATGAATTGCGGTTAGAAAGTAATGATTCTAATAAAATGAATGAAGTAGTAAGTTCGATTGAAAATTTTGCAAAAAAAGTTTCTAAGCAATCAGAGCAGCTTCAGACATTAAGACAAGAACAAGATAAGCAAATTTCTAAATCAGTTGATAAATTAAATGGTCATATAGTAGCTGCAAGAAATTTGAGTGAAAAATTACCCTTGTTAAAAGGTGATGGTATACAAGGTAGTGATACAAAATATAACGATGCACAAACCAAGCTTTTTAATGAAGTAAGAGAAATATCAAAGTTGATTGATGTTAATCAGTATTTTAATAAAGATGGAGAATTAGTTTTAGAAACAAAATTTGGTATACCACTTATTAAGGGTGATATTAAATATAAAGTGGAATTTTCTCATACAGATGGATTGGATAATTATTTAAATAAGGATTTTGTATTTCCTGCTCTTTCTGTTATTGATGAAGGCATACAAGATGATTCACCTGCATACAGGAATGATTTGATCACAAGTGCTGTTACTGATGAGATTGTTCATAATTTAAGAGGTGGAGAGTTACAGGCAAGGTTTGAGTTAAGGGATAAAATTATACCAGATGTAATCAACAGATTGGATATATATACGGATACGGTAGTAAAAGAAATGAATGCTGTTTATGCAGATGCTACGCCTGAGTCTGGTTTTCAATCAGTTGCAAGTAATAATCAGCTTAAAAATACTGATGCAATATCTGTTAATGGAAAGTTTAAAATAGCGTTGTTTAATCCTAACAATGGTTCATCAATTAAAGATAGTGCAGGTAACTTACAAACGATAGAGGTTGATTTAAGCGGTATTTCTATACTACAAAACTTAATAGATAAAATTAATGGCGCTTCATCAAGTGATGGTCATAAGGTTACGGCTACATTGGATAGTGCTGGCCATTTGGAGTTAAAATCAAATGAAACGAATATTAATTTTGCCATTATTAATGAAAGCAGTGAATTTGGTGCTAATAATGTTGGAATTAATCAATTTTTTGGATTTAATAATATTTTCACCCATGAAGATAAAAAATTCTATGATGAAAAATCTTCTGCTAATAGCGCTATATCACTAAAGGTATTAGATAGTATTACAAAAGACAGTGAAATATATACAGCAAAAGTACGGTTTGATGGTAAAGATTATAGTATTGGAAAGAATAATAAGGAAACTTTGGAAGAATTAGTAAAAATTCAAAATAGGGAATTCAATTTTAAAGGAACTAATTCTATTTCAGAATCTACCTCAACTTTTTTAAATTATGCAAATGGTATAGTTGATGTTCTTAATATAAAACATCAAGCTGTCGAAAAACAAACTGAGAGAAATAAAATTGAATTAGAGGCAATAGATGAGCAGATTGCATCAAAATCTGGTGTTAATACTGATCAAGAGTTATTGCACATCACACAACTTGACAGAATGCATAAATATGTATTGAAGACTTTTCAAATTATGGAAGAGTATTGGAAAACACTATTAGCTCAATTTTAAGGGAGGTATAATAACATGACAGTAAATTTTGTAAGTACAGCGGCAATAAATCAGCGTACAGAAAGAAATATCAATGATGTATTAACACAGAGGAATGAAGCCGGGAGGCAAATTCAAACTGAGAAAAAATTTGAAAATATTTATGATGCTTCTGCCTCTGAAGCAAATGATATGGTTAATATTCAAGAATCTATCGATGTTCAAAAAAAGGAAGTAGAAATATTACAAAAAGGTTTTCGTAGAGCTAATGAAATGTCAGATAGCTTAGCTGATATGGAAAAATATTTAAAAAGCGAATTAGCTAATTGGCAAAAATCTGCAAGTGGAGCTATGAGTGATGATTTTACTCAGGAAAAGCAAGTAGATTTTGCAGAACGATTACTTAAAGGAATGGAGGGTTTTTTAAATAAAAAATCAATATATGATGGAACCTATTTATTTTCCGGCGAAAATATGGACACTAAGCCTGTAAGTTTATCAGGAAATGTGGATGCTGATAAATATTATTTGGGGAGCAAGTATGATATGTCGTTTACATATGGTGACAATCAAATAAAACTTGATTTTAATGCTGGAGACAGCTCTATTAAAAACCTCGTTGAGTTATTTATAAGTGTGAAAAATGATAGTGCTGGTGATAAAGACGATGTGTTTGTTAAATTTGAAAAATGTATTGAAAAGATTATTGACGCAAAAGAAAGAGTCGATTTTATAAGTAGAGATTTGAAGCAATTTAGTGACATGCAAAAAGTTAATCTACAACAAAGTGCGGATAGTTATGATAATATCACTAAAATTGGCGAATATACAGCATCTATGGAATTATCACAAATTTCAAAACGACTTTCTGAAATTTACTCTAGCATGGGAGTGTTAAACAAAAGTTTAGTTGATTATTTATAATAATAAAAAGGGAAAGGGTGTATGCTGAAGAAAAAAGGAGTAGAAGAAAATGATATTTTAATTTTTCAAAATAAATTCGGTTATGTTGAAGTCAAAACAAAGTGTAAAATTTTTTTCCCTAAAGGCTTAATCGGTATTACAGATTCAAAAACATTTTGTTTAGCTGATGCAAATAATGATAAATATAAGTCATTTAAATTATTGCAATCCATAGAAAGTGAGCAGTTGTGTTTTTTAACATTACCGGTATCTTTGAATAACAATATTATTAAGGAAAGGGATCTGCTTGATGCAGCCAATATCTTAGGGATAAATGAAGATAAAGTTGCTACTATATTACTTTGCTCAACTAAAAGTATTGATAATAAGCTAAAATTAGTTGTGAATTCTAGAGCTCCAATTTTTATAGATTTATTTAATCAAACTGCATTTCAATATGTGTTACATAATTCAAATTACAGCTTGGCGCATTCACTGTAACAATTTTGTTTAAAGCTTTCAATTTTTGCATTATTGATTATAATATACTCTATATAATTTTCTTCTTTTGTTTATGAATATAGTTTTTAAGTTGTTTTGTGTGATATTTTTACTCTTAAACATTAATAATTGTGCAGTTATTGGTATCGCAACAACAGCAACTACAGGTGCGATGATTGCTGATGAAAGATCTGTCGGTAATATTATAGATGATAAAGTAATTGCCACAAAAATTAGACATCAATATGTAAAAAATAATGAGGATAATTCATTAAGAGGAATTTCGTTAGAAGTATATGAGGGTAGGGTATTACTAGTTGGTTACACAACGGATATTGAATATAAGGAAGAAGCGGAAAAATTGGCTTGGATGGTGAGAGGAGTTAAAGAGGTTATTAATGATGTAGTTATTTCTAAAGAGAATGAAGCAAGTTTACCAAAAGATATGTGGATCTCTACTAAATTGAGAACTAAGTTTTTAGTCAATAAAGAGATTCATTCAGTAAATTATAAAATGATGGTCTATGATAAAGTGATATACCTTCTAGGTGTTGCGGAAACACAAAAAGAACTAGAGACTGCGCTAGCTATTGCAGGAGAAATTAAAGGTGTGGTTAAAGTTAAAAACTATATATTGGTCAAATCCGATATAAGAAGGGTGAATCAATAATTCAATTTTGGGCATTGCCAGAAAAATAGATTGATTAGACTATAGCTCAAAAGGACTTCATTAGATAACGCTAAATCTATTTGGCATGATGCTTCAAAAGTTGCTTGCTGTCTGAAATTCAAGATAACTTAACATTTTGCACGCTAACCTCCTTAACTTGATGGCGCCCTTTTTATTTGAATTTTTAGGGTTTAAATATTGTTCAGGAGGTTGAAATATAATATAATGAGTGGTAGTAAATAACAAAAAATGTCTCTTTCTTTGAGTCATTTTTGGTCTGACTCATTGGGGGCAACTTCACCCTCTATAACTGATTGATTTAGTAAGATTGAATAGTTTACTATCGAAAATAACAGCTCCTTGATATATAATAATTACTTTGCATCTTATAAAACTAAAATGAGCCAAATCTCAATACATGATATGATAGGAACTATAGGAGTGATAATGGTTCTTATTGTTCACTTACTTCTACAAATTGAGAAAATTCACTCATCTAGTTTAATGTATTCAATAGCTAATCTAATAGGTGGAATATTAGTAATTCTTTCATTAATGAATACTTGGAATTTATCATCATTTATTATAGAAGTAGCTTGGTGTTTGATTAGTATTTATGGTATTTATCGCTATTATAGGCGGCATTAATTTATTGACAAAAAAAGAACTTCATTTTATAGCGCTAAATCTATTTGGGATGATGCTTCTCAAAAGTTGCTTGCTGTCTGAAATTCAAGACAACCTAACATTTTACACGCTAACCTCCTTAACTTGACGGCGCCATCTACTGTTGTTGTAAAAATACCCTTGGGAATTTTAACAATAGCCCATTTTGCTGATTCCTACTCTTGATCAATACTATACTCCATTGTTAATTACTGAGAATTTACACTTCAAATATTAATTTTAAATATTTTAGTTAAGTTAAAATTACGTCTGTATTTATAGATTTAGTAATTATATATTTTATATAAAAATTGAGTTATATAGGGTGTAATGAGGAATTTATATTGTTTTGCAAATAAATATTCTTGAACTGTATTTTAATTTCATATATAAATATTACTTTGAAATTTACTATAGATTTTTTATGCATCTAAAATCCATTAAATTTGGTGGCACCTCAATGGGAAGTGCTAAATCAATTCAAGAATGTGCTAAAATTATTAAGAAAAAAATTAATGAATCTTTAGTTGTTGTTACGGTTTCTGCAGTGGGAGGAATAACAGATAAATTAATAGAAATAATAAGACTTGCAAGAAAAACTAAGCCTAGATTAGTTAAATCAAAAGTTATTGAAATATCAAATATTCACAGACAAATTCTTAAAAATCTAATACTAGATGATGAGAAAACAGAAAATTTATGGACTCAAGAATTTGAACCAATTATTAATAAACTTGAAGCTATAAGTTATGGCACAAGTTTGGTTGGAGATTTGACTGATAAAACTGAGGCAAGGATTTGTGCCTTTGGAGAAAAATTATCATCTCTACTCATGTTATTGGCACTTGAAAAAATTGGCATTAGATCACAAAGAATTGAATCAGAAAGAATTATAAGAACCGATAATAATTACCTCAAGGCAAAAGTTAATTTCCAAGCAACAAATTTATCCTCAAAAAAAATATTAAGACCAATTTTTTCCAAAAAAATCGTACCTGTTGTTACAGGATTTATAGGAAAAGATACTCATGGTAACATTACATTATTAGGTAGGGGGGGGAGTGATTATACAGCCTCAATTTTAGCGATGGTTTTAAATGCAAATGAAGTTGAAATATGGACAGATGTAAATGGAATTATGACCGCTGATCCACGCATTGTTAAAGATGCATTTTCATGGTCAAGTTTAGATATGAATGTGATGTCTGAAATGGCTTACAGTGGTGCTAAAGTTGTGCATCCAGACACTATTGCACTTGCTGTTGAAAGAAATATACCTGTATATGTTTATAACACATTTGACAACTCATTCAAAGGAACGAAAATTACAAAAAATGCTCCTCACGCCAAAGGCATAGTTGCAAGCCCCGGTAATACAATTATCACGTTAGAAAATACTAGTATTATTAATGGAGTTGGATTTGTAAAAAGAGTGACTTCAATTGTTGCCGAACATAATATACCGATTGATGTATGTGCTACATCAGAAATCTCATTTACTTTTTCCATCAAAAGTGAAGATTACTCTAAAAAATTACTTAAAATATTGGAAAGTTTTGCCACAGTAAAAGTAAAAAATACCGTTACAAAATTGTGTTTTATTGGCAATGAAATTACATCGGATAAAAGACTTCTTGCCGGTATTTTTACATTATGCATGGAACTAGATACCAAAATATATACAATTAGTGTAAGTGCGTCTGGTAACAACATAACTATATTAATTGATGAAAATAAAACAAACACAATATTAAAAGCGCTGCATCAGAAATTTTTAAAAGAGGAAGAATGCAATCAATAGATTTTTTTAAAAATAACTTAGAATTACTATTTGAGATAGTTGAAAAAATAAATACCCCTGTTTTTATTACAGATGCAGCAATTTTAAAACAGAAAGTGAATAGCATACAAAAAGCATTTAATGAAAATTGTTTGCTGTTTTATGCCATAAAAGCTAATTTTAATCCTGCAATAATCAATGTACTCAAAGAGGCAGGAATTAATGGAATTGAGACTATATCTCCATTTGAAATAAATTTAGCAAAAAAGCTAGGGTTTGATAATAATCAAATTTTATTTACAGGTAATAATTGTGATGCAAATGAATTAGAGCAAGCAAGAAATTCTGGGGTCATAGTAAATTTAGGCTCAATTTTAGAATTAAATTCTTTTGCAAAAAGATATAGTGGCGCTGAAATATCAATAAGAATTAATCCAGGATTTGGAGACGGTGAATTTAAGCAAATTATAACTGGGGGTGAGGACTCAAAATTTGGCATATATCACACCCATATTAACGAGGCACTAAAAATAATAAATGATAATAACTTAAAATTAATTGGATTACATTGTCATTTAGGCTCAGGCTTGTATGACACTAAAAATTTTACACCAATGGTTGATTTTATGTTTAAGCTTGCAGATCAAATAGTCGATTTGCAATTTATTGACTTAGGTGGTGGATTTGGAGTTAGATATAAACCCACAGATAAAGAAATTGATTTAACTCAATTTGCAGCAGTGGTTAATCAGCACTATAAAAAATATAAATCCTTAGAATATAATAATGTGAAAATAATTTTTGAACCTGGAAAGTATCTGGTCGCAGAATCTACATTCTTGCTTACAAAAATTACTAACATCAGAAATTATAATAAACAAAGAATAATCGGAGTAGATACAGGATTTAATCATATTATCAGACCTGCATTATATTCCTCATATCATCACATAATTAACATATCGAAGTTAGAAGGAATAAAAGAAACAGTAAAAGTGGTTGGTAATATTTGTGAATCAACTGATATAATAAACGAAAATATTGAGTTATCAAATCCTGAGGAAGGTGATATTCTTGCAATACTTACAGCAGGTGCATATTGCTCCTCAATGAGTAGTTTATATAACTTAAGACCATACGCTCCTGAAATTTTAATTGATAGTAATAGATTTACAGTTACAAGGAATAGAATGAGTTTTGAAGAAACTATATCTTCAATGGGTTTTATAAAATTATAATCTTATTTTAAATTACATTTTAGACAATTTTTAGATTTTGTATTATAACAAGAATTGCTTAGAGTATCTTGACGGTGCCTACTGCAGGTATATGATAAAAATGAAGAGCTTGAAATAAATAAAGTAATTTTGCCAAAGGGAATAAAAGACTTTGATCAATAGACAAGAGAAAAAGGTATAGAAAAGGCAAATATGTGATAGAATAGCTAAAAGAGATAGATGTATACGAACTGCAAGAAGAGCGAGAAATGAAAATATTATCAAAGTTCCAGAAGGAGTATGATGGTTATGAGTATGAATTGGAATATAGAAAAAGGTAAGCAATATGATAACAGTGAATCCAATAAATAGGTGCTCTTGGGTAACTAAAGATCAGATATACATTGATTATCATGATAAAGAGTGGGGAGTACCGATATATGAAGACAATAAGATATTTGAATTCTTAATACTAGAAGGAGCCCAAGCTGGTTTAAATTGGCTTACAATATTGAAAAAAAGAGAAAACTATCGCAAGGCTTATGATTATTTTAATCCACAATTAATTGCTAATTATAATGAAGAAAAGAAAAATGAATTATTATTTAATGCAGGTATTGTAAGGAATAAATTGAAAATAGAATCATCTATAAAAAATGCTAAATATTTTATTGAAGTACAAAAAGAATATGGAACATTTAATAAGTATATATGGAGTTTTGTAGATAATAAAGCAATACAACAAAACTTTGATTTAATAGGAGAATTTCCAACAAAGAATGAAATATCGGATGAAATAAGTAAGGATTTAAAAAAAAGAGGGTTTAAATTTGTAGGATCAACTATAATCTATGCATTTATGCAAGCAATAGGTATGGTAAATGATCATGTCAGTAGTTGTTTTAGGCATAAAGAATTAAGTAAGTAATAATATGACTGAAAAAAAGAAAGTAAATAATAGTTTAAAATCTCATAACAACTAATTTAGATAGAAAAAATGAATAAAATAAAAATTATTAAGTTTATATAGTAAGCTTTTTTAAGATTTTTATAATTTATATATGTCGAAAGCTATTATAATAGTACTTATTTAGGATAAAAATCAATAAAGTCATTGGTAAATTAAAAAAATATTATAGGATCAAGCTCAGAATATAGTATACTAAAGTTTAGAATAAAATTTTTATTATTATGCTTATAGATGAAATTTGCATACACCCATTGTGGAAAGAACTAAATAATAAGTATATAATCCTTCCAATTTCTCCAGCCTCATATCCATATTGTGAATATGAGAAAATTAAAGCTATTCCTAAAATCAATCTATCCAACATTGACCCTTTATTAAATAAAGATTCCCATCCGTTTCATTCAAATACTGATGAAAATAGATTAGAAGTTTTAAATAAAGCATTATATTCAGATGAAAAAAACTTAATTATATGGTGTATAAATGGAGGTTATGGCTCATCAAAATTAATTAAATTTTTGGATAAACAAATAAAGCCAAAAATTGAGAAAATATTTATTGGATATAGTGATGTTACGGCCTTGCATTTATTTTTATCTCAAAAATGGGGTTGGAAGACAATTCATGGAGCTTGCTTAGGAGAATTGTTTAAAAATAATAAAAATGCTAATAATTTTATACATGTATTAAATCTAGTATTAAATAATAGACGCACAGTAAATGATAATTATTTTAGTGATATTATACCTTTAAACATATCAGCAAAAAAGTTTAAAGATAAATTTGATAATTATGAATTAACCGGTGGTAACCTTGCAATAATTCAAACTAGTTTTGGCACTAATTGGCAAATAAATATAAAAGATAAAATATTGTTTTTAGAGGATGTAGGAGAGGAAGGCTATAAAGTTGATAGAATGCTCTATCATTTAAAATCAACGCTAGAATTAGAAGATGTTAAAGCTATTGTATTTGGAGAGTTCATTAAAAGTGATGAATACATGAATTTTGCAATTAATGATTTCGCCAATCAAAATTCTGAAATTCCAATGTATATAACAAACAAAATTGGTCATGGAAAAAATAATTTTCCTGTTGTTTATAATAAAAAAGGATTAATTGATATAAAATTATCCCCATAATACATATCCATGATTTCTTACTGTTTGCAATGATATAGGAGATTTAGGATCTTTTTCAATTTTACTTCTAAGCCTTGTAATTTGCGTATCTATAGTTCTGATATTTATATTATTTAGTTGTTTAGCTATCTCTTCCCTTGGAATTATTATTCCTAAATTTGTAGCAAAAATAGTTAATAAATCACGTTGCCCAGTTGTTAATGGAATAATTTTATTATTTGATAAAAGATTTTTGTTTTCTAAATCAAATTGATAATTTCCAAATTTTATTTTTCTCTCAATAAAAGAATCTTTTTTAAATCTGGATATTAATTTTTCAATCCTGATGAGTAATTCTTTTGGCTCAAAAGGTTTGGCAATATAATCCTCGGCTCCGCTTTCTAAGCCATTTATTCTATCATCAACATCTCCCAAAGCTGTTAGCATTATAACTGGTTGTTTTAAGGTTTTACGTTTAAGAAAATCTAATCCCGTCTCTTTAGGCATTAAAACATCTAAAATTACCAGATCAAATTGAAATAATTCAAACAACCTCTCTGCAACAATAGTATTTGGAGATAAACTAACAATATAGCCGTTTTTATTTAGATATTTTGCAAGTAGCTGCCTAATTTCATCGTCATCGTCAATTACTAAAATATGATATTGCATACAGCATCATTCAATCATTTTTGGAACAACATAAAAGCCATATTTACTTTTAGGAACGTTTTTTAATATATCCTTTTTCGTGTTATTCTTTATGGATACATCTTTTCTTAATCTTAGGTTATTATCATTTACATTATACAATGGCTCGATATTGTCTGTATTAACGTTTTTTAGCTTGTCAAATATATCTACTATTTTTGATAAATCATTCATGTAGGATAATAATTCATTTTCACTGCAGGAAATGCTAGATAGTTCGGTTATTCTTTTTACTTCAGATTTTCTTATATCCATTGTATGGTTGCGACTTGTTATAATATTGTTTTTTTACTATATGATATTTGAAAGTAAAAGTGAATTTTTAAATGAGTTAAATAATCTAAATAAATTTAAAGTTTTAGGAATTGATTTTGGCTTAAAAAAATCTGGCTTAGCTATTTACACTAGCGAGATTAATATTGTAACACCTCTGGCAATTTTTAATGATATAACCAGTAATTTTGATAACTTAACTCTATTATTAAAAGAAAATCGTATTAATGCTATAATTATAGGTTATCCATTGAAATTAGATGGTAATGAGACAATTTATACTGAAAAAATTAAAAAATTTGCTGATACGCTTATAGATAAAGTAAATTTACCAATTATTTTAAGTGATGAAAGATTTACTACATCGCTTGCGAATACATTGCTTAAAGAAGTAAACTTAAAAAGAAAAGTAAGAAATAAAATGGATGATATTGTTGCGGCATCAATACTTCTAGAAAATTTTTTCTATTAGAATTTTTGAGAATGCTTTTATAGAAATATAAATCTTAATTTGAGGGATGATTGAGGGGCAATAACCCCACAAATTAAGAACTTCCTAAATAGATAATCTCTCCTTATCTATTTCTAATTATACTGATGAAGTGTTACAATTACGTTAACAAAACAAAATATTTTTATATTATTTTGTTTTTATGCTTATATTTGCAATTTATTCATGTATTTCACTCAAATTTTTTTCAATATAAATTAAATCATTTTTTTGTTCATATGTTTTTTGATACTTTTTTGCTCTTTCTAAGAAAAGTTTTCCAAGTTTTTTATCATTTCTTAATATTGCATTCTTGGCATAACATTTATTAGCATCAAAATAATTTTTATTGATATAATATGCATTGCCTAATTTTTTCCATATTTCAGGTATATATTTAAAATGAAACACGAGTTCGTTCAAAATTGAAATTACTCTGGTAATATCTTTTTTTAATAAAATTAAATTATTAGCTAATTCATATTTTGCAATATATAGCTTTGGATTTATTTTTATTGATTTTTCGTAATATATATTGGATTTTTTAATTTTCCCAAATTCAAACAAATACTGGGCTTTAGTGACATAAAAATATACATAATTAGGATTTTTTCTTATTAATTGATCAATAATATTAATTGCTTTTAAATATTTTTTTTGATTGCTGTATGCAAAAGATTGGGCGTATAAACAATAATCACCATCACAATTATACATGTCCAATGTTTCCTTTGGAGAGTGGGTTAAAGAAAACAACTTGGCTTTGATTAAATTAAATCTACTTTGTAATTGTTTGCTTGGGTAGGCGGTATTCTTAACCGTATAATTATCAATAGCAGATTCGATAGACTTTATTCTTTCTCTGCTAAGGGGATGTGTTAGACGATATGAATTTTTAAAATTAAATACACGTTCTTTATTTTCAAGTTTCTTGAAAAAATTTATCATCCCCTCTTTTTTTATACCTAGATTATGCAGATATTTTAAAGCAATTGTATCTGCAGCATATTCATTATGCCTACTATGCCTTAGGATATCTAAATTTGCTCTATCAGCTCCGCTAAGAGCTCCAATTGTAGCAATTCCTGGTTCATTTGTAGCCAAGCCAATTGCAAGCCCTACGATTGTTGAAAATATTGCTTTTTTATTAC
>CAJQNX010000056.1 GCA_905479795.1 uncultured Candidatus Midichloriaceae bacterium
GCCCTATCACCCGCAACACTTGCAAATGGAGCTACATCTTCAACGACAGCACTTACCCCCCCAATAATTGCAAATTTTCCAATTCTAACAAATTGATGAATTGCTGCAAGCCCACCAATGATAACGTTGTTATCCAGGATCACATGACCCCCAAGAGTTGCATTATTTGCAAGAATTACATTATCTCCCACTATACAATCATGCGCAACGTGAGAGCTGATCATAAATAAACAACTATCACCTATCACTGTCTCCATATTTCCATGCACCGTACCTGTATTGACTGTACAATACTCTCTTATAACGTTATTTTTTCCTATTATCACCCTAGATTCTTCGCCACCATACTTTAGATCTTGGGGAGGATATCCAATAGAAGCGAATGGAAATATCTCTGTATTTTCACCAATATATGAAAAACCCTCAATGCAAACATGCGAATGCAATTTTACACCCCTACCTATCTCAACATTCTTTCCTATAGTACAATACGGACCTATGCTAGCTTCTGGATGCACTTTTGCGCCTTTTTGAATAATTGCTGTTTTATGAATCATTATTTAATCTATTTTATTCTTTAACTAACATTGCAGAAAAAATGGCATCTGCTACCTTCACATTATCAACTTTTGCCTCACCACTCATTTTCCAAACATTTCTTCTTGCTTGAACCTGCTCCACACAAATATGCAAACTATCACCAGGCACTACAGGTTTTCTAAAATGCGCCTTTTCAATTGACATAAAATATATAATTTGATTTTCATCATTAGTATTTTCATCATTCACACTTTTTGATGCAAAAACCGCCGCTGCCTGTGCCATAGCTTCGATAAGCAACACCCCTGGCATTACTGGTTTTTGTGGAAAATGTCCATTAAAAAAATCTTCATTAATTGTCACATTTTTCAGCGCAACAATATTTTTGTTTAAATTTAATTCCAATATCCTATCCAGCAATAAGAAGGGATATCTATGGGGAATTATTTTTTTTATCTCAGAAATATCCAATATACTTTTCATACCCTTATTTAATTATTTGTTTTTTTAAAAATATATTTTGTCTATGCCAACTACTTATTTTAATTGCAGGGTAACCACCTATTACCTCCCCCTCTTGAATGTCATTTACAATTCCAGATTTTCCTGCAACCATAACCTTGTCACTAATATTTAGATGGCCAGCTATCCCTACTTGCCCTCCAATCAAAACATTTTTGCCAATTTTAGTGCTGCCCGAAACTCCAGTTTGTGCAGCAATTATAGTGCCTTCATCAATGATAACATTGTGGCCAATTTGAACAAGATTGTCAATTTTACAATTATTTTTAATTACGGTGTTCTCCAAAGTTCCTCTATCTATGCAACTATTTGCACCTATTTCAACATTATCACCAATCTCTACAATGCCTACTTGCCTAATTTTAGGGCCGCCAGGAATGAAGCCAAAGCCATCCTGCCCAATTCTAACACCACTATATATAGCGCAACTATTGCCTATCACAGCAAATACAATTGTCACATTGCACTCAATATTAGCATTATCACCAATTACGACGTTATCACCAATCACAGTATTATGACCGATATATGAATTTTCACCAATTACAGCATTTTTACCAATAACAACCCCCTCACCTATACAGCACATTTTATTAATTTTAGCAGATGAATCAATGAAAGCTGCTTTTGAAATACTATGCTTTATAGCATCTTTGGGATAAAATTTATCAATAAGCTTTGCGAAAATAAATTGCGGATCTTTAGTTATAATCAAAGTCATACCCTTTGGAGCATACGACCTATCTTCTTGTTTTAAAATACATGCCCCAGCTTTGGTATTTTTTAAATTTTCAATATACTTCGGATTGTGAAAAAAAGTAATATCATGCCTCGATGCATTATCAAGAGTTGAAATATTATAAATTAACGCCCCGTCGCCCTCTATTATTTCTTCAATAGTATCAACATCATTTATCAAATCCTTTAATAAAAAAGGGCCAGATTTTTTATGAAAAACCCTTGTACTCATCTTTTAACTATCTAAAAAAAAGTGTTTAAAACTTATTAAAGCCCATTTTTTATATTTATAAAACTTATTTGTCTATAAAAAGCTTGTAAATTTCCTAAAAAAATACTACTTATCTATAAATTGAAAATTTAACAAATGCAATGAAAGTATTATCGTCATTAAAGTCTGCTAAAAAAAGAGATCTAAATTGCAAACTTATAAAAAGAAAAGGTAAGTTATACGTAATCAACAAGAAGAATCCTAAATTTAAAGCAAGACAAGGATAATAATGCAGTATGACTATAAATATCATATTGATGACATCCCAGGCAATTTAAATCTGAAAGGAGATCTTGCTATAGATACTGAAGCAATGGGTTTAAACAACCATAGAGATAGGTTATGTGTACTGCAATTAGCTGATGAATTAAATGATATTCATTTAGTGCACTTTAAAAACAGAAATTACAATGCTCCTAATTTAAAAAAGCTTCTTATTGACAAAACAAGGGTTAAGATTTTTCATTATGCTAGATTCGACGTTGCAATTATTCAAAAATATCTAGAAATTGATATTGAGAATATTTTTTGCACAAAAATTGCATCAAAGCTTTGCAGAACCTATACACATCACCATAGCTTATTAGAACTCTGCAATGAATTACTAGATGTTAAAATTTCCAAACAACAACAATCATCAGATTGGGGCGCCCTATCGCTAAATAAAAAACAATTAAATTATGCAGCTCAAGATGTAAAGTATTTACATCAATTATATGATAAAATGTCACTTTTATTATTAAGGGAAAATAAAATGGAAATTGCAGAAGCATGTTTTAAATTCTTACCAACAAAAACAAAGCTTGACCTACTGGGTTGGTTAGAGCATGACATATTCTCACATCAACAATAAATTTACAAAGACCAAAGGAAACATAAATTTCTTTGTTACTAAAAGATAAGCAGTAAAAAACTCTCTTGTAGTCATAAATAATAAATATAATTAAGGCTCAAGTCAATTAACTGTAGATTTTAATAACAAGGTTCATTTTGCATAACGCATCATATAAATATAAAGCACAATATTGAGCGACTAACATCAAGTATTTGCCACCATTACACATTACAAATGGTTAAGATATTTAAATATCAACATACTCAAATCTCATAATTATAAAAAGAATTAGCCTGCCATATAATATAATTATTGTAATTTTTAATATAAAAATTCAATAAGATAAAAAAAAATGAGGCAATCTCACAAATATGTGATAGAGTATGGAAAATAATCGGTTGTTATCTAATGTAACAGTTGGAAATGACAATCTATTATTAAATAATAAATTAATAAAATATAAAGTAATATGAAAATAACAGGCACAGTAAAATGGTTTAACTCTACCAAAGGATATGGGTTTATAGCTCCAGACAATGGATCAAAAGATGTATTCGTACATAGGTCAGCAGTAGAAGCAGCAGGACTTGATGATTTGCAAGATAATCAAAAAATAGAATTCAAGATTGTTGCAAACCAAGGCAAAGAATCAGCTGAGGACATAGTATTAGCCTAACTATAAACAAAAGAGTAGTTACCATGAACAAAACTGAATTTATAGAAAAGCTATCAAGCGAACTGGATACAAGTAAGGTTGAAACAGGGAAATATTTAGATAAAATATTTAAATGTATAGCAACATCTATGAAAGACAATGATGAATTAAGATTTGTAGGATTTGGAAGCTTTAAGGCAAAAAACACAGAAGCAAAAGAGGTGAGAACACCAAAGGGAACAATGGCGAAAGTACCTGCACAAAGAAGGGTAAGTTTTTCTACAGGTTCCGAGTTCAAATCTATAGTGAATGATAAATAGACGTTTTTTGGCGAACTATTACAGCAGCAGTATTATCTTTACACTTGTAGTGGTAGTAGTGCTGTAAAATAGCTTTAATATGTTTTGCCTTTTTGATTATTATGTTAAAAAAAGGTAAAACATATATAAGTTAATTAAGACTCGCATCTGTGTTCATTATATAATAAATGCAAAAATCATGGAAGATAATCAATTAATTACTAAAATATAGACGCTTGTTTACTTAAAAAACATTGTTAATAACCATGTAAAAAAAAGTTTTAAGAAGACTTAGGGAAGATAAAAAAGGATATGAATCAATAGACAAAAGATTAACTAAACATAAAACTTTTTTAGATATATTTAATTAAATTAGGAAAAAAATGAATATAAAACAGAATGATTGGCATCTACTACCTCCAGAAGACTATGATAAGGTGTTCGACGCACTATCTCAAAAATATCCAAAATTATTTATTAGAGATAAAAGCTTTATATTTAAAAAAGGAATACATAGAGATATTTTTAATAATGGTGGTCTTGACTTTAATAGAACTGTAATCAGAAAATTTCTACAATTATGTATTGAAAAAAAAGAATACAGAGAGCTTCATATTGAAAACACCCCAAGGCATGATCTAGAGGGCAATATAGTTGCATTGTTACAAAAGAAGATGTTGAATTATATATCAAGACAGAAGAGGAAATAAAAAAAAGGATTGAGCAAAAACAAAGCAATAAGCTTGCGAAAGAAAAGAATTTCACCAAAACAAATAAGCAAAACTTTAAATTAAAATCAAACAATACGAATTATAGTAAACCAAAGCTAGGTTTGAAAATTTAAGGTATTGAAATAAATTTAGCAGCAAAGTTTAGGATAAACTCCATGGTTAAAATTAAGCTGTAAATTTGTATCCTCAGGCATCTAACCAATAGAATTACTCTTACCATCTTGTTAATTTTTAACACAATAAACAAATTTATTTTTTAAAACTTTTAGACACAAAGCTTTGGCTTTATACTATTAATTGGATGAAATACTTTATTATTCTCTGAATTCTCAATATATTTTTTATTTTTTAAAATTTAACACTAGATAATAAAAACTAATTCTCTCTTTTTATCAAAAACTCTTTATAAATATATCATCTATATATAATTTTTTATTTTTATATTAAGAAAGTGTTTATCTTAACTCAAAGCTGTGCTACATAATTACAATGAGTTGCTTTACATTAGGTTTATGGGAAAAATAAATGACAAAGATCAATACAATATTGATAACAATAATACAAATCTAGATCATCTAAGTGATACAGTTTGCTTAGATTATGGAAAAATTACAAATTCAACAAAGCCTATAAAAAATATAGGTCTCGGATCAAATGCGCCTCTAGTTAACCATTTAAGTGCATCTACATTATTATCAAAATCACAAAAAATATTCTTCACCTGTATTATTGGAGTTATTTTAATTTTATTTATGTTTTTTGATTTTTATAACCTCTTTATGACTTTTTTTTATTTTGTTATTATTTGTAAATTTAGCATTATTGCAATCTATAGTATTAAAATATATTATGAAAAATAATAATTTATTAAAAACTTATACCATTTTACTTCCTATTTATAGAGAAGAATTGATGTTGGATCAGCTAATTCAAGCAATAGAAAATTTAAAGTATCCAAAAAATTTATTACAAGTTTTATTTTTATTAGAAAAAGATGATGATAAAACCTTACAGGCCTTATTAACAAAAAAACTTCCAAATTATTTTTCAATTTTAATAGTAAAAGAAGGTGGACCAAAAACAAAAGCTAATGCTTATAATTACGGATTAAGATATACTACTGGCGAGCTCCTTGTGATTTATGATGCCGAAGACGTGCCAGAAGAAGAGCAGTTACTAAAAGCAGTTAAAAAATTTAATGCAAGTACCGACATATATCTATCTTGTCTTCAAGCAAAACTTATCTTTTATAATCGCTCAACTAACTATTTATCTCAATTATGCACTCTAGAATATTTAGTTCATTTTAATTTTATTTTACCTGTTTTTTCAAGTAAGGATATTTCAATCCCTTTAGGTGGCACCAGCAATCATTTTAAAACCTACGCTTTAAGAGAAGTTGGCGGTTGGGATCAATACAACGTCACAGAAGATGCAGATTTAACTTACAGATTGTACAGAAAGGGTTACAAGATTAAAATGCTTGATAGCTATACATATGAAGAAACAGTTATAGACTTGAAATCCTGGATAAGACAACGCTCTAGATGGATTAAGGGTCACATAATTACTTTTCTAGTACAAACTCAAACTGCATTTCCAAACTTAAAAAATATAAAAAAAAGTAAAAATACTTTTAGTCTCTATTATTTCATGGGCATGGTATTAATATTATCCTTTTTGCATATTTTTTTAATAATACTATTACCATTTAGTTTTTTTCATAATTTATCTTATGTTAATATATTATTGTCAAAAATTTGCATATTTTTATATTTATATGCTTATATCAAGATACCTATGATCCTAATATACAGAGAAAAAAAAACCTCATTATTAAAAATTTGCTTAATTTATCCCTTCTATTTGCTATTATACAATATAGCTTCAGTTTTTGCTGTAATTCAATTAATTATAAATCCATATAAATGGGACAAGACTAATCATGGCAACAATCTAATAAGTTATTTGATTAACAAAAAATAGCACCTATATAATAAAATATTTAGGAATTATGAATTGAAATATCATCTACTATTATAGCGAAATCATTCATGCCGCCTTGCTTTAAAAATTTTGCGAAACTATTTGATCATCAAATTCAATAGGTTTGTACTTATAACCCACTGAATTCATTATTTCAATTTCTAATTTTTCCATAATTTTTGCCTCATCATCTAAAATGTGATCATAACCAAACAGATGAAGTAATCCATGAATTAATATATGGGAAAAATATTCTATAAAAGTTTTTTCCTGATCCAAACTTTCATTCATTACTCTTTCAAAGCTAATAGCTATATCGCCTAAGAATAGATAACTATCTAAATCTAATATATTTTTTATATTATTTTTTTTAATTTTATAAAATGGAAACGACAAAACATTTGTCGGATTATCTTTATTCCTAAACTCCTTATTCAAATTATGAAGATTTTCATCATCAGCTAGCAATAATGATACCTCAAATGATTTAGTTTCATAACCTTTCCCTAGAACATTAAAAATTACAGATTTTATAATTTTCTTACAATGGTTATGTACATTGAAGTCCACCGTAGTCCAATGCGATGACTTGATGGATATATCTATTAAAAATTCTTTAGAAGATGCTATTGATATGGGGTCTGGATCAGACATATAATGATTTTATGTTGTTAAAAACAATAGCAGTACTTTATAAATTTTTCAATTTAATTAATTTGCATTATCTTCATAAATTAATCATTTATATTTTTTATCACGGTATATTTCACAAAACATTATAATTAAATAATACGTTATCATCATAAAACAAGCAGAAAAAACCACATCACTTAAAAAATGCCTACCTTGACTAATCCTCATTAAGCCTAAAAAAACAGTAAATAATAAAGAAGTAGCTATCATAACTTCTCTTCTTTTGCAAATTTGACAAAAAGAATATATCAAAAAAAGCATACCTATGGAGGTATGAAAAGATACGAACGAGCAATTATGCTTACATTGATTTGAAACTTCAAATGCTGATGAAAAAGCTAAATGACCGTAAAATTCTTTAACTTTAATAGGTCGGGCTCTTTCAAAATAAGGCTTTGAATAAAGTTGCACTACTATTAAATTGCCTATTAAAAAAACTAATAAAACTATAATTTGCGATTTGTATATTTCAAATCTAAAAGATTTGGTTTTAATAAAAGTTTTTAAAATAGATATAGATACAGATGATAATAGCAAAAATGCTAAAAAATATGCAAATTTACTCATAAATTTTAAGAATGAATTATGCGCAAGATAGAATTTATTGTGCACTTCTGAAAAAAATAGTTTGGAAAACATAATATCTACTTCAGGATAAATAATAAAAATCATCGCTAAAATGCATGTAGCTAATATTGAATATAATAAATTTCTCATTTTAAATTAGTTTTTGCATTTTTATAATTCTTTGGAATATAATTTTCATCATGCTTAGCTAGCAATTCCTTTGCTTTAAATTGCCCTTCATCTTTATTAAATTTTCCATACGTAATAACATTTTGCCCTTCTTTAAAAAGGCTTGGTATCAACCCTTTATATACAACCTCCATTTCCTTTTTATCATCATAAATTATAAATTTTATGGTTTCATTATTATACTTTACACTTCCATCTTTTACAATACCCCCTACTCTAATGAATTTTGCATTATTTTCCAAATTTGTATCAACTAGTAGCATGGAAGGAGTTTGATATAATATAATATTATTATTGAAGGTGTATAAAAGGACTGTTAATCCAACTGAGGCTATAAAAATAAAAAATAAAATTACTAAAACCCTTTGTGCTAAAAATTTATTTTTTAACAACATCAGTTTTTTTCAATTGTTTTACAATATATAGTTTAGTTAATGGATATAGGAAAAAAGCAAATGTTATTACTAAAAAGCTAATATATGCAAGGACTACATAGTGCTGAAAATAATTTTCCACTATTCCTGAATATCTTCCTCATTTCTAAATAGTTGATGACTTTGAGAATCTGGTGACTCTTTTAGTGACTCAATTTCTGATAAAACTTCTTGATTTATTTCATCAAAAGTTTTATCAGCACTTTCTGATTGTAACTTTTTTGTATCATTAGCAAGAGATTTTGTGATAATTGATCTTTCTAAATTTTCAATACTTAAAAATCCAGCTGCTATTTCTCTTAATGCTACAATAGCTTCTTTGTCTTTCTTAACATTCTCAATCAGAGCAACAGCCCCATGATTAAGTTCTTTTCCTCTCTGAGCAGCAACTAGAATTAACTCAAATCTATTTGGTACAAATTTATTGCAATCTTCAACAGTAATTCTTGCCATAACCCTAATTAATTTAGTTCAATATCATTCTCTAATACAACTTCAGCTTTGTTATCAGCCTTTTTATCATCTATATTTTTTTCTTGAGCTTGTTTTTTCTCATTATCCAAAATATTTTTCGCCTCTTCTTTTGATCTAGCAACTATTAACCTCAATTTTGCATCAACCTCGGCATGCAATTCCACAACAATGTCATGAAATCCAATTTCTTTGATTTTCTCATTTATAATGATATTTTCCACTGAAACTTCTATTAAAAATTCTGACTTAAAGGTACTTGCAATATCTTTATTAGTAACTGAACCATATAACTTACCATCATCTCCAGCCTGCCTAATGAACATTAGCGTTTTTCCATTAATTTTTTTACTATCTTTGGTGGCTAATTTGTTTTTTTCAACATTAGCTTTCTCAATAATCTCTTTTTCAGCCTCAAATCTCTCTTCATTTTCCTTTGTAAATCTCAGTGCTTTTTTACGTGTAAAAAGATAATTCCTTGCATAACCATCCTTGACGTCTACTAAGTCGCCAATATTACCAAGCTTTTTTATTTTTTCTAATAGCAGTACTTTCATTATAAATTCCTCAAACTAATTATAAAACAGTATATGGCAACAAAGAAAGATGCCTCGCAGTTTGAATGGCTTTTCTTAGCAACCTCTGCTTTTTTGGCGAGATATTTGATATTCTCGAAGGTATAATCTTACCCTTTTCTGAAATATGCTTTTTTAGAAGCTCCACATTTTTATAGTTGATCAATTCATTATCAACTTTTTTTAGTGGACACGATTGTTTTTTATACGTTGACGAAGTTCTGTTGAACAGTAGCGTATTAGGTATTAAATTTTCTATTGTCATTATAGTTAACCTTTTGTTTCACTTGGAGTTTGCATCATTAATGTAGGCTTATCATCAATACCTTTAACCTTGATTGTTAAAAATTTGATTATATCCTCACTAACCTTAAAATCATTTTCAATTTTATTTACGACATCTGGCGAAGCGTTTAGACCAAGAAAAATATAGTGCCCTTTTTTGTTCTTCTTTATTTCATAGGATAGACTTCTAAGTCCCCAATATTCTTTCTTAACTACTTTACCATCCATTTTTTCAACTAACTCTTTATATTTATCAGCAAGTTTGTGTACATCCTGAGCTGGTAAATCTTGTCTTATTATGAAAGTGCATTCATAAAATCTCATTTATGCTCCAATAGTGTTATGATTAAAAGTTCACAAATATTACATAAAACCAAAATAACTGCAAGCTAATAATGAATTTATGATAAAAATTTATTCAAAAAAAAACCTAAAAACAAGATAGTATTAACAATTAATAAGCTTATTGCAAATTTCAAAATTACTAAATGATCGCTATTATTATTATTTTTAGCATCTTTAGCATTTAACATTTCCTTAATTTTACTAATAAATTTTTCTTGCTGTTTTTTTAATTTTATAATTTTACCCTTACTTCCTAAATTATCTTTAGCCCAATTTTTTATCCATGGACTTGCCAATTTCCACATATTAATTTTAGGATTAAGATTATAACTAGTACCCTCAATTGTTAAAATTGTTTTATGTAGTAATAATAATTCAGGATGTATTTTTACTGAAAATTTTCTACTAATTTCAAATAATTGTTTTAACAACCTCCCAAGCGACATCTCCTCTAATGATTTCCCAATAATTGGCTCTCCAATACTTCTACATGCCAATTCAAATTTATACTCTGATTGATCACTTGGAACGAAACCCGTTTTAAAGTGCAAATCCTTTACTCTCTCATACTCTTTATTTAAAAATCCGTAAACTACCTCTGATACAAATGTCTTTAATTCATAGTCTAAATAACAAACAATTCCAAAATCTACCAAAGCTATATCACCATTTCGCATAATAATTATGTTTCCAGGGTGTATATCAGCATGAAAAAAGCCATCCCTGCATGCTTGATTAAAAAATGTTATAGCTAATTTCTTAGTTATTTCTTCTAAATTAAATTTTGCATTTACTAATTCTTGCTTATTACCAATTGGTATACCCTCTATCCATTCTGAAGTTAAAATACTTTTTCGAGTTAGAGACCAATAGATATTTGGAATGTATATACCTGAGTCTCTTTTGCAATTTTCTTTAATTTTATTTGCCGCAGCTCCCTCTAGTCTTAAATCTAATTCAATTTCCGAAGATTTCTTTAGTGTATCAATTATTTCATTTATCTTTACTTTTTTCTTATTTTTTAAAAACATATTCAACGCAGATGATGCTGATTGAATGAAATTTAAATTATCTAAGTATTTTTTTTTAATTTTTGGTCTTAAAATTTTAACAGCAACAACTTCACCTTTTTTGGTAACGGCCTTATGAACCTGAGCTATAGATGCGGCTGCAATACTTTTGTTATCGAAAGAAGAAAATAAATCCTCAATATTTAAATTAAATTCTGATTTGAATGTTTTTTTCACTTCATTAAAATGAAACGGTGGCAACCTATCTTGTAACTCCGCTAACTTGCCTGCAATTTCTGAACCCAATATATCTGACCTTGTAGATAACACTTGTCCTAATTTTATAAAAGCAGGGCCTAATTTTGGCAAAACTTTTACTAACTTACTTCCTACTTTATCCTTTATTTTGGACTTTTTTGAAACATCATTATTTAATTTCAACAATAACAAATATATCCCTATATTACTTTTCAGTAAAATTAATAGTAATTGAATAGAAAAATATGTGTTTTTAAAAAATGATGGCATATTTATTCGATTCTCTTCCAAATTCTTTTTTTAGCAATATAAAATAATATTGTAAAAAATACTAAAAATATTAAAACTTTTATGCCAAGTGCTTTAGATTCCTGCATTTCTGGTTCAGCAACCCATTGTAAAAAATTTACTACATCATTGGACATTTGGTCTACAGTAGCTTTAGTTCCATCATCAAATGCTACTTGTCCTTCAGTATGAAGAGGCGGTGTCATTGCTAATTGATCTCCTCCAGCTGCAAAATATGGGTTATAATACATATTTTCTCCCAATTCAAAATCTGAAGGCGGGTTGCTATATCCCGTTAATAACGAATATACGTAATTTGCCCCATCATGCCTTGCCTTGATAATCAAAGATAAATCCAAAGGATACGCTCCATTATTTGCAGCTCTTGCAGCTTTTTCATTAAGATATGGTCCTGGAATAATATCCGCTAATCTAGCTGGTCTTTCGAACATCTCGCCCTCTTCATCTGGCCCGTCTTTAACTTCATATTCAGAAGCTAAAGCCTTGACCTCATCTTCACTAAATCCAATTTCCATAAGGTTTCTAAAAGCAACTCTTTTAATTGAATGGCAAGCAGAACAAACTTCTTTATATACCTTAAAACCCCTTTGAATAGATTGTTTGTCAAATTTACCAGTCATCCCATCAAATGACCACTTCATCTGCATTGGATGCTTGGGTCCATCAGATGCATTTAATTGAATGTAGTTTATTTGTAGCAAAAAAATGAAGCTAAAAAAGGGTATTATCAGTTTTTTCATTTATATACTTATTAATTTTAAATTTTTGAAAATTAATATATAGTGTTTATATTAAAAATGTCCTTCTAACAAGTTTAAAATGAGGGAACATTCACCAAACGCAGATGTTTTTTATTTGCACCCTAGAACATAAGAAATATTAATACTTTTCAAAAATAATGGCTCACAATAAACCATACCATGCACTCTAAAGAATGCCACTATCAATGCATTTAGATAGCACGTTAGATGAATTACACTACTAAAAATCTACACGTATTATCAAAAAGCAAACATATTTTTAACTTTATTTCACTCTGTTAACGTAATTGTAACATTTCATACATTATACTACGTAGTGTAACCAATGAAAAAAAGTAGTATAGCATGACAAATAGAGAAAAAAGCTTTGATTCCTGTTTTCATATAGGACCTTCTTTTGAAAAATATATTCTAACAATAGAATCATTAGAATTAGCAATACGCAGTGGATTTATAGATGATATTACTGCACCTATGCTTCGCTGGCTAGATGCACGTGATGAACATGGATTTCCACTAGCATACTACTTAATGCAGAGAGAAATAAAGCAAGATTTAAAATCTGAGCTTATGTATTTTAATAATAAAATGCCAAAATATTTTAGCTTTGAATTATTAGATAATGAACATGTTTATCATTCTAATATAAAATATGGAGATCTTTGTGCAAAAAACAATCATATCCTATTTATAACTGGGCATGATCTAAATCATGACATGTCTTTGCTGAGTATAGATCCATATTTAAAAAAGGGTTATAGTGTCTTTTCTGTTGATTACAGAAGCTATAATCCTCTAGTTGACAGTAATAAAGTGAAAGATTTTATATCTCTTGCCAAAGTAGCTAATAAAGCGTACGAACTAATGCGCTATACAGATTTATTAATCATAAACACGCATGGGGAAATAAATGAATACGGCGAACATGTTATAATACTTTATGAAAATCAAGAGGTAAAAACTTCAGATTATATTGCGCACCTAACACAAGCTAAAAACAATATTAAAATCTTACTTACCTCATGCTATGGACAAGCAGCACTTTTAGATACTATCAAACTATTACCAAAAAATTCGGAGATATTGACTATAAGTGAGTATAGATATGATCGTGTAGAAAAAGAGATATTAAGCATAAATATGGATCGTTCTATAGAGGAGAAATATATCAAAAATATGATGCAAAAAAACGATTTAGATATGGAAATTGGAATAGGCCTTGACGACATAGCAATACTTATGATCAAAGATGTAATTGACCCACCATCTCCTTCTTATGCAAAAAAATATTACAATGGTGACATAATAACATTTTCCTGTGTAGAGAAATTAGAAGAAATTATTGATGGTAAAATAGATATAAAATTTATTCATCAAATATATCCAAAATTTAAATCTAAATATTGTGTAAATGAGGATTTTGATTGCAACACTCAATTAGATAAACTGCTATATGAATATCTTAATGAACCAGAATCAGGATATGAAGATGAAGTAACAGATTATAGAGAAGTTAATAAAACAGAAATAATAGGTCATAGAGACAAAAATGTTGATTTTGATAAATTCCTAGCTCTAGGGTGTTTTGTTGGATTTGAAATGCTTCCTATCGATGAAGGTGCAATCAGTTAAAAAGGCTTGTTGCTTGGGTGGGCAGCAATCTATGATGCAGCCATACTACATAGCTTATTATTAATACTTTCAATAGATAAATCTTGATAGATAAAAAAAGTAATAACAAGTTGCACAAAAAAAAGAAAAGGCTAAGATAAAAGTAGTAGAAGAATGAGCCAAAAAACTACAGACTAATAAAAAATACAAAGTGGAGCAAAACCTTTAGATTTTTTTAATTACCGATATCATAAATCTTATTTGCAACTTTTAAATTCAGTATATGAAATATTCATCGCAGCAGAATTTATATCTCACCGAACAGCAGTGTAAACAGTATGACACAGAAGGCTTTGTTATAGTCAGAAAATTGTTTTCAAAAAATGAGATATTAGAAATAGCTCGGCATGCAAATCTCCTGAAAGAAATGGCGTTTAAGTTAGCAAATAATATAGATGACAAGGTAATGCACAAAGGTACTCAATTTGTCATTTCGCACAAAAATAAAAAACCTAGTATTGATCGCATCGTATGGGCAGGAGCAATTGAGCCTAAATTGCTGGAATTTGGGCACATGTCAAAAATAACCTACCCTGTTGCTCAATTGTTGCAATCCCAATATGCAGATCATTTAATTAATCAGCTACATTATAAATTACCTAATGATGGTGTTAAATTTGGTTGGCATATAGATTTGCAAAACAGAATAAAATTTGATACTAATTGGAACGATGTTGGTAGAAACGGAAGTTTTGTCCAAGTTATTACCGCAGTTGATGAGCACAACATAAGCAATGGACCTTTAAGAGTAATACCTGGTATTGATAAAAACGGTCCACCAAAATTTCCATATATGTGCGATGATTTAGAATTGTCAAAAACAATAGATATTAATCAATCTATCATGCTTCTATTATCTCCAGGAGATACCGTATTTCTCCATCCATGGATACCTCACTCTAGCCTACCAAATAAGTCTGTTATAGAAAGAAAAACTTTTCTCAACGGGTTTTCATTACCTGGAGCAAATAAAAAACCATACCCTGGTGTTGGAAGCGCTGAAAAAATATGCCTTAGCAAGGAGGATACCAAATAAATATATATAAATTTCACTCAAAAAATACAATACTATTAGATAAGGATTTTATAGAAAAATAATTACCTTATGGATATGATAATTATTCTCAAGCTATGGAAGCAGCAATAAAAATACATAAAGTATTACCTATACAATACAAGGGTAGCAAACAAGATTATACTTTTTACAACACCCTTAATCATCAAGTATTAGAGAAAGAATCCGAGTGCATGGCTAAATACTTTGGTGAAAAACCAACTGATAAAAATATATTAGATCATATACTTCCAGTTTCATCATCCAGACCTTATCTAACTGGGGACGAGTTGGACATTTTAAATTATTTAGAGGATGAGAGCTTCATATCTGAATTAAATGAACAATTTGTATATCAATTTAAATCATATGTAAATGATAGCATTATTGCTCAAACTATTAATGATTTAGGATTGAATGAAAAAAACACCCCACGATGATCTTTAAAGCAATTTAGTACATAATAATTTCTAAGGGAAAGTTGCTATTCTCATCTTTCCTTCTTCTTTTTTTAGAATTAAAAAGAATGAAATGGATCATATTTACAATTAAATCTTCATATTATCATAAGCGGCGATAATATTTTTAGGCAATATCTTTGACATTTCTTCATATTCAATTTCATGCCCCATATGCACAAGCACTGCTAATTTTGGCTTCACTCTTTCTATCAATAACAAAGATTTTTCAAGATACGAGTGCGTTGGCGCATACGAATACCTTAAACAATCCACAATCCATACATCTAAATTTTCTAATTTTGCCAAAGATTCTTCTGGTATTTCATTAAAATCTGTAGAATACGCTACATTATCTAGCCTTATGCCTTGTGAAATAATAGAACCGTGAATTTGATCAAATGCAACAACATTTATATCACCTATTTTTTGAAATGGATCAAGTTTAATTCTTTTGAGCAAAGGATAATACAATGGATCAGAGGTTTGAAAAATATAATCATACCTCTTATTTAATTTGTCAAAAGTGACATCATCAATATATGCATCAATTGGCTGTCTATTTTTACATAATCTTCTTGCATCATCTATACCCGCCACATGATCAGAATGGTCATGCGTGTATATAATTGCATCAATTCGCCTAATATCATTCTCAAGACACTGTTGCCTTAAATCTGGAGATGTATCTATGAGTATTTTGGTTTTTTGCGTTTCCACAAATATAGAGGCTCTTTTTCTTTTGTTTTTTATATTTTCTGATTTACATACGAAGCAATCGCAATTTAAACTCGGCACTCCATGAGAACTCCCACATCCTAAAATAGTAACTTGCATTTTTTATTTTAAACCTTAGCTTTGTTAAATAAATCAAAAAAATTATTTGTCGTTGTATCTATAAAATCGTTTAAGTCTACATCTAGTAACTTAGCCATAAATTCTGCAGTATATTTAATATATGAGGGTTCATTATCCTTACCTCTCATCGGAACTGGCGCTAAATATGGTGCATCCGTTTCTATCAAAATTCTTTCAAGAGGTACTTCTTTAAATATCTGCTGTATATCTTTTGCATTTTTAAATGTAACAATTCCAGAAGCTGAAATGTATAATCCCATATCTAAGCATTCTTTAGCAAGCCAACTACTTGCAGTAAAGCAATGAATCACTCCTGAAAATTTCTTCTTAGCCATATGTTTTTGCAAAATATCAACCGTGTCTTTATCAGCCTCTCTAGTATGCACTATTATAGGTAACGATGATTCTTGAGATGCTATTATATGCTCAATAAAACTTTCCTTTTGAGCTCCTTTATTATCCTTTGAGTAATAATAATCCAAACCCGTCTCCCCAATACCAATCAACTTATCCCTGTTAGTATATCTCAATATTTCTTCAGCTTTTACCACCCCTTCTTCAGCCAAATTCAATGGATGGTTTCCAATAGAACAGAAAACATTTTCATTGGAATGACTGATACTATATATACTCTCAAATTCACTTATTTTAGTGCATATTGTTTGCAACACATCAACACCATTCTTTCTTGCACGCTCTATAACACCTTCCAAGTCATCACTAAGCACTTTAAAGTCAAGATGGCAATGGGAATCAACTATCATGATTTATAACCCAATCAATCTTTTGGCTTGTCTTTGAAAATTATAAATGCATCTTCCCAAGAGCCAGTAGTAGCAGATTTAGCATATTCTGTAACCCTATTTTCAAAAAAATTGGTGTGCTCGGGAGCATTAAGAATCTCGTCTAACCATGGAAGAGGATTTCTTTGTACCTTGTATATACTCTCCAATCCTAATTGGTTTAATCTCCTATCAGCTACAAACCTAATATAACTTTTGATATCGTGTTGATCCATTCCTTCAATAGCGCCTTCAAATTGAAATGAAAGATCAATAAAAGCATCCTCATGATGAACAATATCCCTACATGCTTGGTAAAGAAAATTTTTCAATTCATCATTCCAAATTTCTTTATTCTCGCTAATAAAAGTTTTGAATAACTTTATAATCGATAAAGTGTGCAATGTCTCATCTCTAACTGACCAAGCAACAATTTGCCCCATACCTTTCATTTTGCCAAATCTTTGAAAATTAAGCAACATTGCAAATGAAGCAAATAGCTGAAGTCCTTCTGTAAATGCACCAAAAACTGCAAGAGTCTTCGCAATATCAATTTTAGTATCAACATTAAATTGTTGCATATAATCATATTTATCTTTCATCTCTTTGTATTTCATGAAAGCTTGATACTCTACTTCAGGTATTCCCAATGTATCTAAAAGGTGAGAATATGCATCGATATGAATTGTCTCCATATTAGAAAAAGCCGAGAGCATCATTTGAATTTCAATTGGTTTAAAAATCTTTGAATAATGCTGCATGTAGCAATTATTAACTTCAATATCTGCTTGTGTGAAAAACCTAAATATTTGTGTTAAAAGATGCTTTTCATTCTCTGACAACTTTTTTCTCCAATCTTGCACATCATCTGCCATTGGCACTTCTTCAGGAAGCCAATGTATTTGCTGCTGTTTTTTCCAAGCATCGTATGCCCAAGGATAATGAAACGGTTTAAAAATAGGTTCTGCATTTAATAAAGACATAATGATTTTTTTTACAATAATCCTACTTGCTTTATAGATTTTTTTTAACCCTTTTACAATTAAATATTTATTTATTTTGATTCAAATTTATTTTGTTAACTTAATTGTAACACTTAATCAGTATATTTAGAAAAATAATCATAAAGTCATAACTTTATGCTACCAAATTAACTACAAATTATAATGGTTAAAAAAAATGAAATAATGGACTCCAAAAGAGCCCTGATATTACCTCAAAAACCAAATAAAATACCTTTGTTTTATGGCTATTTACATCATCAATTTCACTTATCTATTGCATATAGATTGGTTTGTGATAGTTTACTAAAAATTTGAAGCTTTAGGATAAAATAATGCCGAACATCATAATAGGTGTATCAGGACCTTCTGGCTCAGGAAAAAGTCTATTCAGTAAGAGTATTTCAAGTAATTTTGATTTAAATAATGAAGTTATAATCATTAGTGAAGATGGCTATTATAAAAGTCGTCCAGATCTAACTTTTGAAGAAAGAAGCATCCAAAATTATGATCACCCTGATGCGTTTGAACATGAATTACTCTTTCAGCATTTACTAGATCTTAAATCAGGAAAAGCAGTAAATATTCCTCAATATGATTATGTTAGTCACCTAAGAAAGAAAGAAACCACAAAAATACTACCCTGCTCAGCAATTATCCTTGAAGGAATTTTACTGTTAGCTGATAAAAAAATAAGGGAACTAACCGACATAAAGATATATATGGATTCCCCTCTTGATATTTGCTTGTCTAGAAGAATATATAGAGATTCAGTTGAAAGAGGGCGTGACATAGCATCCGTTATAACTCAATACAATAATCATGTCAGACCTATGTATTTTAAATTTGTTGAGCCATCTAGAAAGCATGCCGACATTATTGTGCCTAAAGGAGGTAAAAATCATATAGCAATTGATATAATACAAGCAAAAATCGCAAAATTAATTAGCCAAAAAACATAATGCAATATTTTCACTGTATATTAACAATTTCCTTAACCTTATTAATTGCTTTTTTAATAAGTAAAGATAGAAAAAAAATAAAATATAAAACCGTTGCACTTGGTTTATTTTTTCAATTATTATTTGCTGTCATTCTTTTTAAAATTCCAGCTATATCCAATATATTTTTCGGATTTAATACTGTCTTAGAAGCCATTTCAAAATCCACCACTCATGCAACAACATTTGTTTTTGGTGGTTTAGCAAATCCACCAGAACAATCTGGTCTTGGTTATATTCTTGCTTTTCAAGGATTTCCAGTCCTAATTACGATTTCTGCATTGAGTTCGGTTTTAACTTATTGGAAAATATTACCATTTATTATTAATATCTTCTCAATGATCTTCAGAAAAATATTGAACATAGGTGGAACTTTAGGATTTGCTGTATCTGCCAATATATTTTCTGGGATGAGTGAGACTCCATTAGTTATAAATACTTATCTAAAACGTTTGACGCATAGCGAGATTTTTTCACTTATGGTTTGTGGCACTTCGGCTGTTGCAAGCTCGGTTATGGTGCTTTATTCAATGATTTTAAAGCCAATTGCAGAAAACCCACTAGGTCACATAATCACTTCAGTTTTAATTAGTATACCTGCATCATTGGTTATTTCTAGAATTATGATTCCAGAAACTGATGAAGTTTCAGAAGGCAAGGATTCAAATTATTCCCAAGCAAAAAATACACTAGATGCACTTTATACCGGTATTATTGACGGAGGAAAAGTAATTGTAACAATTCTTGCAATGCTAATAGGTTTTATTGCATTAATTGACTTACTTAATCAAATCATTATTGCTATCAACCCTACCGAATACGACATAACAATTCAAAAAGTTTTAGGTTGGATCATGTATCCAGTTGCTTGGATCATAGGCATTCCATCCAATGAAGCTGGTATTGCGGGTTCGCTTTTAGGGACAAAATTGATATTAAATGAAATAATTTCATTTCAAGAGTTGGTAAGAATTAGTGCCGAGCTAAGCTTTAAAACAAAAATAATGATGATATATGCCCTATGCAGTTTTGCTAATCTAGGAAGCATTGGGGTTATGATTGGGGTTTATGGAACACTTATACCTGAACGAAAATCTGAAGTAATCAAATTAGGTTTCAAAGCAATTTTAGCTGGTACATTAGTCAATCTTTCAATTGCAAGCATCATTGGGGCTTTAATTTGAATACATTAATAGTAAAAAGTAAGCAGTAAAAATGCAAAATAATTGCAAATTTGATTAAAACTAGTGTAAAGTTTTAGTAGCTGAATTTATTGAATATCCCCCTATGAAGGAATACAATGATACTAGGAAAGTAGAAGATCTAGATCCCAAGATCCTTGCTGAAGCAATTGAAATTGCGAGGAATCTCCAAGCTAACTCCTCAAACAACTCTGCTGCTTCTAAAGATATCACAAAGCACAAAAGCATTCTTTCGAAACTATTAGAATACTTAATACTGAATCAAGATAATCCAAACATGGACTTATCGTTAATAATATTTCTTGAAAAGGCTTTAGGTATCACTAAATCTCAGAAAAAAAAGAAAGACAAAGAGCAAGAAGAAGAAAAAGAAGAAGAATTGTCTGAAGAGCAGAAAAAAATTAGATATCAACAAATTATGTATGAAGCATATAAAATTTTAAATCCTGAAAGAATAGCTGGTGAGACAAGCTTAGAAAATTTTCTTAGTAACGTTATCACACGAGGCATTGAAGTTGCACGAGAATACGATGGAGCACAATACGAACATGATTTTTCAAAAAAAGAAATAAATGATCTTGATTCGTATAAAGAAAGCTTCGTTGACAAATTAAAATCATCTGGTCATAGAGGTGGTGGAAGGGGACTGTAATTTTCAAAGTACTGATAAATATAGATATTTTTTACTATAAAATACAAAAATCCTTCATAATAACAATTGTCATTTGTTAAAAATAAACCATAGCAATAATTTATCTATGTTTATCAACACTCCTCCTAATATTGTTATAATTCAGTATGCTCAAATTCATTAGAAGAGGAAGATTCCAGAACGTCAGCTTGAGATGATGTATTGTAAAGGCTATAAAGCTGAGAATCAACAGCATTAGGAATATAAAATAATATTTCTGATACTTCAACAGCAATCCTCATTGTAACCTCACCAGGCGAGATATATTCAACACCGTCAAGTATAGCAGTTTGAACCACTGGGATTACAAAACCATCGTGCTCTGCCATATGGCCTAAAAAATTCACAAATTTTTCAACTGCTTGATTCAGATCATCTGACTCAAAATAAAATTCTGCAGATTAAATCATTTTATCAAATAAATAATTATATACTGAAGCCTTCATATATTGAAAAGCCATAATTTTGCCCAACTTACTATAGTAAGGAGTACTGGCACTACCTTGTTCAAACACTACAAGATTATTGCCATTTTTATAACAATCTATTTCTTTTTGGATCCTTGATACAACTATCCCATGCTCTTGTTTAAAATTCCCTAACGAAAACAATGGCTCATAATATTTTTGTTTAACCTCATCTGAGCATGATATAATTGATAATCTTGCATTATATGTTGCATCTATACCCTCGCCAATTGCTTGATTAGTATCAACTACAAAGGGTTGCTTAAAACCATAATAGTATTTTGAAATAATATTATTAATACCATCGATAGCCATAGTAGAATCGCCAAACCATTCTTTAAAGTCAACTGTATAATAATTTGCACGCATTGACGAAGTGGTTAAAAATTCAAAGATGGAGGTATATATTCTAGCAAGTTAAAAATGTTTTTATGTAAGGAATTGATTTTGATATAAACATAGTTACTACCTATTGGTTGATTTCACATAGAGCAATTAATTCTAAAGTCAATTATATGTTGCATAAATTCAATGTAAATCGCACTTGTGCATCAAACATTTATGTACTAGATTTTAGTGTAAAATCTGCTATATTTCATTTCAGAACAATATCAAAAGCCATGCAAAGCAAAAAGTTATATATCAAGACATACGGTTGCCAAATGAATGTTTACGATTCATTAAAAATGGAGACCTCCCTAAAGCCACACGGTTTTAAAATGACTTTAGATGAAAAAAATGCAGATTTAATCATTTTAAATACTTGTCATATAAGGGAAAAAGCATCAGAAAAAGTATATTCTGAATTAGGTAAAATTAAATTAAATAATTCTGGTATAAAGCCAACTGTTGTAGTTGCTGGATGTGTAGCACAAGCAGAAGGAGAGCAGATTTTTAAAAGAGCGAAAAACGTGGATATCGTTGTTGGTCCACAATCGTATCATAATTTACCAAAGCTACTTGAGAAGGTAAAGAGGCAAGAAAAATGGGTAATAGATTTAGATTTTGATGAGGAAAATAAATTTGATAGCATTAACATTCCAGAAAATCCAAGGCATTCATCTTTTTTAACAATACAGGAAGGTTGTGATAAATTTTGCCATTTTTGTTGCGTCCCGTACACAAGAGGAAAAGAGTATTCCAGGAAAATACCAGACATTTATAGAGAAGCACTAGGTCTAGCATCAAAAGGTGTAAAAGAACTCACTCTATTAGGGCAAAATGTAAGCGCATTTCATGGTATTGATCAAGATAACGTCACAAGAAGTATGGGATGGCTTATAAAGAAAATTTGCGAAATTGATGGATTGGAACGTGTTAGATACGTCACATCTCACCCCAAAGATATGACAAACGATGAATTGTTTGTAGCGCATGCTGAAGAAAAGAAACTCATGCCATTTTTACATTTGCCAGTTCAATCAGGCTCAGATAATATACTAAAAAGCATGAACAGAAATCATACTAGAGATTTTTATTTTCAGGTTATTGATAAATTTAGGAAGCATAGACCTGATATCGCTTTTTCTTCCGATTTTATTGTAGGATATCCAGGAGAGAGTGACAAAGACTTTCAAGATACTTTAGATTTAGTAAAGCGCATAGGTTATGCACAATGCTATTCATTTAAATACAGTCCAAGACCTGGTACACCAGCATCTATGATTGAAGATCAAGTTCCAGAAAATGTCAAATCGGAAAGATTGATTGTTTTGCAAGATTTATTAAGAAGTCAGCAATTGGAATTTAATAAACAATTAATTGGAAAAGATATTGATGTTATGTTTGATAAAGAAGGAAAATATAATAGACAAATTATTGGAAAATCACCCTACTTACAATCAGTTATCGTGGAAACAGACGATAATATTATAGGCAAGATAAAGAAAGTACACATTACCAAAGCTGGACTAAACAGCCTAACCGGAGAAATAAAAGGATAAATTACACTTACAATTGCTAATTGAATTATTAGGAGAAATACCTTGTTGCAATTAATTTTAAAATAAATACAATCCATTTATAAATATTAAAAATGCAAAATATTACATATGAAATAAATAAAAAAGAAAAATTTTATTATGGATTTTCTTTAATTATTAGTTTGATTTTATATTACGTACTATTGAAGAACTCGGAGTTTTTAATCTATCTAATTCCCTATGTAATTTATATAGTTATTTTTGTATTTTTTTCACAAGTAATTCTTGTAGGTCACCTAAGAGGAAATGCTGTGGAAGTAACCAAGGACCAGTTTCCTGAAATATATCAAATTGCTAACAAACAATCTTTGGCTCTTAAATTGAAAAAACCCCCTAAAATATACCTATTACAAGGTGGAGGAATGCTAAACGCTTTTGCCACAAAATTTTTATCAAATAATTACGTTATAATATATTCTGATATTTTTGAAATGGCTTATGATGAAGGGATTAAAGCTGTGGAATTTGTTATTGCACATGAACTTGGTCATATCAAGAGAAGACATGTTGGATTATTTAATACGTTAATTTTACTTCCATCTTATATCATCCCCTTTTTATATTTTGCACATTCCAGAGCTAAAGAGTATACATGCGATAATATTGGATGCTTTTTATCTCCAAAAGGTGCTACGAAAGGAATATTGATTTTAGCATCAGGAAAAAAGCTATATAAAAAGATTGATGAACAAAGTTATATAAAAAATTACGATAAATCTACTGGATTTGTAACTTGGTTTTCTGAAATTTTTTCAACTCATCCCCATCTTGTTAAAAGATTAAAAAATATTTCAAAAATTAACAAAGATTCTAATTAAGCTTAAAAAGTATAATTAATCTGACAATCTATAAATTACCAAAATTCTTTATATATAAATCTTCAGGTTTATGATATGGAATATTATCATAATGATTGTTCAAAATTATTTAATTAATAACATTACTATTTAGCAATGACAGAAAATTTTAATCACATCGAAATTGAAAAGAAATGGCAAAAAATTTGGGATGATTCTCAATTATACAAAACAGATGAAACCAGTGATAAAGAAAAATATTATGTTTTAGAAATGTTTTTATATC
>CAJQNX010000057.1 GCA_905479795.1 uncultured Candidatus Midichloriaceae bacterium
TAATACATTAGGCATTTGTTTGCAATCGTTTCTTATTATAAATACAACTTTTATATAGTGTAATTTATATATAAATTACTATATCATTCTGTAACTAATACTTTAAATAGGCTACCCATCTCCTTATCTGAGATTAATTTAGTTAGTTGAAAATCAATCTTCTCTTTTGATGCACCTGATTTTATTAACACCTCCCCTCTCTCAAGAATACCATATTTTAGTAAAAAATCAGATTGGTTAGTTATATTTGATATGATATCATTTTTTCCAAAACCTTTTTGTAAACTTGTAAAATCAACTAAAGAAGTTATATCTGATTCACCAATATTATCAAATAACTTAACTTTTTTATGAAGTTTCACTGCTTGTAAACTGCTTTTATTAAGCGATTCTATATATCCATAATCAATAATTATAGATACACCATTATTGCTAGAAATTTTGCTTGATATCTTATCTACATAATTTGCTCTGTGTTCTGATAATTCAATTAACTTATTGTTCCCAAATTTATTAATATCAATAAGCTGAGAAACGTTATTTACCAAACCAAATGTAAAATTACCCTCCTTATCTAAAGAAACAACAACCTCATATATTTTATTATCCTTTAAAAAATATTGCTTTATTGGAAGCGCATCAAAAAACTCATTTGCAACTATAATGAAGTTTTCACCTTGCAATTCATCAAGATCCTGATACCAGTTAATTTTCATGTCATCAAATTTTTTCAAAGTATTCTCTTGCACAATTCGTAATTTATGGCTTGTTTCAATTAAAGCCACCTCACTTATGCTATTATATATATCTTTAAAATTCCGCATTGCCCTTAAAATATCACTCATCATTGTCGCATTTCCAGGACCTAATTCCACCAAAGTAAATTTTGCAGCTATCTTTCGATACCATATTTCTGATAAATAAATTGCTACTACTTCTCCAAACATTTGGCTAATTTCGGGAGCAGTTATAAAATCACTGTGCTGACCAATAGATTCAAAATTTGAATAATAATAACTAGATGCAATCTGCATAAATTTATCAATGCTTAACGGGCCATTAATATTGATAATGTCCTTAATGTAATTATTGATATTTTGCGTCATTCAGAACATAATATTTTTTAAATATTTCTTGTATAAATTGTAGCGTAATTTTTCTTTTTCTAATAATAGATTGCTTGTCAATTATATTTATAATTTCATCAATGCATATATATTTTCTTTCAATGTTATTATAAATTAACTCAATAATTTCTTCAGAAATTAATATTTGCCTTAGTTTAAAAAATTTTTCTATTAATAACTTTGCCAACTTTTCATCTGGTTCTTTTAGTACCACTTTATAAGTTGCCTTAATTCTAGAATTTAAATCCTTAAGATTAAAACTTGGATATTTTGAGCATGTTAGTAATAAAGAAAGAGATTTTTCTTGAGCAAAATTAATAATATTAATCAAAGTATTATCATTAAAATTTTCTATATTATCAACTATTATTCTCTCATTATCATCTAAATCATCAATACTATTTACAAACATTGCTCCTGCATTTTTTTTCCATAACTTTGTCAATAATGTCTTACCAGATTTTTCAGAACCAATTATCAAAATTCTGTTATTTTGCCATTTTGTCCAGTTATTAATAGCTGTATAAGCTTCAATATTAGAGGCTGAAGATATAAAATTATCATTACTATATTTATAGGTGTTTTCTAACTCTAATATTTTTTGCATTTTAAAAAAATTGTAAAAAAAATGGTATGTATAATGTAGCTATAATGGTACTTACTAATAATGCAATCGCAGCTTTTTCAGGAAATTTATTATATAAATTACATGTAACAATACAGTCTATTCCTGGTGGTAATGCTGATAAAATAAAGAATAGTTTGTGCATTTCATTGTTATAAATGTGCAAAACAAATTTATCTAATAAAATAAATGCAAAATATAATAATGGTGATAAAAAGATTTTTGATATTGAAAAAATACTTATAAACTTCACTCCTCCTTCCAACTTTACTTTACTCAAGCTTAGGCCAAAAACCATCATACCTAAAACTAAATATGTAGCTCTCATTTGGAAAAATAAATTATTGAAACCATCAAATAATCTAATGTCACATAAATTTGCTGTTAATCCTATTATAAATCCATAAATTGGCGGTAATTTAAGAAGAAGTTTTAGTCTTTTTTTACCAGAATCAATATTATTTGATATGGTGTAATTCCCTATAGTATAAACATATAATACAAAACCTATAGTAGATAACATGAAAATTCTAACATATTCATCATCGAAAACTAACATAGCAACGGACAATCCTAAACTACTTGTGTTAGCGCTTCCAGCTGCGTAACCAATTATTCTTTCTCTACCATCATCAAAAAATTTCGACCCTATAAAAAGTGCTATTTTGGATAAAATAAAAGAAAAAAAGAAATACAGTATTGGCAACAATGCATACTTAAATTCAAGTTTAGTATTTAATGCCACATCAAAAAAGATTACAGGCATAATAAAATGAAACATGATTTTACTAAGGGATTTAGTATCTATTTCATGCAACCTTCCCGCAATATACCCTTGTACTGCTATGATATACAATGGTAAAATTTTAGATATTAGGCTAAAAAATGTCATACTATATTAAGCCTCTCTTGGCTAATTCAACATTTGCTAGAGTTTCAATTTCTTGAATTATATTAGAAAGCTCTTTATCTGTATTACTAATGTTATACATTTTAAGGCTTTCCTTAATTTCATTCAATTTCTTTAATGATGGTTTAGATAGTAACATAAATTTTCTATACTCAGACAATAAAAGTAATAAATTATTGCCATAATTATAATCTTTTTCTTTATTTAAATCTTTAGAATTAGTTTGCAAAAAAAATAAATTTTCTGCATTAACCTCCTGGTTACATCTTATTTCGTTGGATGTCTTTGCTGAATCATTTAAATGAAATGATTTTTTATCCTTATCTTTTTTTTTCTCAGCTTTTTTTATGCTAGATACCTTACCCACATGAATTGGGTTTATAATATTAGACATATCGTTTAATAAATTTTTACAATTGTAACCTAATTATGAAAAAAAATCATTATTATTAATAATTTCACACTATTTAACATTAGCAATTTAACCCATTATCAAAATCTTATTTTTCAAAAACTTCCTTAAAAAGATTAGGCAATGCAATAAAAATATCTCCTTTAAAAATTACTTTTAAAAACAATCCCTCTGTTCCTTGCTTTTTTTGTATGTGAAGTAACTCTTTATATTGAGATAATAAGATCATTGGAATCGAATTAAAATTAATATTTTTTCTGATCTGCTTTGCTAAATTTATTCCGTCTATTTCTGGCATTTGATAATCTATTAATATCATTGAGATATTTTTATCAAAATCAACCAATGCTTCTAACATCTTATCTGGATGATTAAATGTTTTATAATCATACCCATGTTTTTCAAATAAATTGATCAGTGTGTTAATAAAATAGGGATTGTCATCTATAGCAAAAATCGTCCGTATTTTCTTAACGTTATCATCAATATTTTTCATTATACTCACTAATAATTAGCATGATTTCACCTTTGAAATAAGATGATATAATACAATTAATTTTTAATAAACTATAATTTAAATTTTTTAATAAATCCTTCCTTTTCTTTTAAAAAGAAATGATAAGGCACTCCAAATATGCAAGACTTATCCGCATTACACCTAGGGGGTCTTAAATCTCCCTTTGCATCTAGGAAATCATATGAATGTATTATATCATAGCTATTTATAGAACTTTTATCAAACGTCACTACATGCGTTGTCGACATTTTGAACGGCTTTACTAAAGGCAGTTGGTTATGTGACTTAGACCACCTCGTGTCATCTGTTATGAGTATAAGCATCAAAATTAATATCCTAAAGCCCATATCTTGTGATGCTATCAGTACAGCATCAGCATTATCACCAAGCTCATTAATATAAAATGTAAGATTGTTATACTTTAGGATTACAATAAGACTATAACTATCATCTTTATACAAATTCTTTTTTGTATGAAAAGCGATTTGCATTTAGCTTTTTCACTATAAGGTTAAATGCATCATTTATTTTACTCAATTTTGAATTCGCGCCTCTAAGTCTACCTTCTTTTATATCTAACCTTGGCATTCATTCTTAACAACCTGGAATTATAGCAGTATAAATTTATTTATTAATCGTACTTTTTATTCTCTTCTTCAATAAATTCATACACTTCAAGTCTGTCATTTTCCTTAAAATCAGAAAATTTTTCAAATGATATACCACATTCAAATCCAGTTTTAACTTCTTTTACATCATCTTTAAATCTCTTTAAAGCTCCTAATTTACCATCATAAACTACAATATTATCTCTGATTAACCTTGCACTTGCCTTTCTCTTAATAATACCTTCTGTTACCATGCACCCTGCAACCTTACCCACTTTACTTAAAGCAATTACCTGTCTTATTTCTGCATAACCAATAATACTTTCTTTTTTAATCGGCGATACCAGACCTCCTACCATTGCTTTGACATCATCAATAATATCATAAATGATAGAGTAATAGTTTATAGTAACACCTAGAGTTTTTGCCGTCTTAACTGTTTTACTATCAGCTCTAACATTAAAGCCCAAAACTACAGAACCAGTAACTTTTGCAAGAGATATGTCAGATTCTGTGATACTTCCAACGATAGCGTGTGAAATTTTTATTTTAACTTCTTCATTAGATAATTTTTGCAAGCTATTTTTAATTGCTTCTAGTGAACCATTTACGTCTGCTTTAATTATAATATTAAGTGTTTTTGTATTATCAACTTGATTTTTTAATAGATCATCAAACGAGGTTTTATTATTAGTCGCGCTCAACACCTTTTCTTTTTTATAACCATTAAACTCAACAATTTTTTTGGCAATTTTTTCATTTTCTACAACAATGAACCCCTCCCCTGCCTCAGGAGCAATGCTTAATCCTAGAACCTCAATAGGAGTTGAAGGTATAGCTTGATTTACTTTTTGCCCTTTATCATTAACCAGAGCTCTTATTTTGAAATATTCCTGATTGATAATTGCCACGTCTCCAACACTTAATGTCCCTTTTTGCACTAATAAAGTAGCTAATACACCTTTCGACTTATCTAATTTAGATTCAATTACAACACCTTCTGCTTTTCTGTTTGGATTAGCTTTTAAGTCTAAAATTTCAGCTTGAATTAAAATAGCTTCTTCCAACTCCTTTAATCCTTTTTTTTCTTTCGCAGATACAGGAACTACCATCGTATCCCCCCCCATATCTTCTGGAACTAACTCATGATTAAATAGAGAATTTTTAACTTTTTCAACATTTGCACCAGATTTATCAATTTTATTTATTGCCACTATAATTGGAACTTCTGCCGCCTTAGCATGATTAATGGCCTCAATTGTTTGTTCTTTTATCCCATCATCAGCAGCAACCACTATAATTACAATATCAGTAATTTTTGCTCCTCTCATTCTCATAGCAGTAAATGCTGCGTGACCAGGTGTATCAATGAATGTTATAGAGTTATTACCCCCTAATGAAACATTATAGGCACCAATATGCTGAGTAATTCCTCCATGCTCACCTGAGACAACATCTGTTGAGCGTAGTACGTCAAGCAAAGATGTTTTACCATGATCTACATGTCCCATAATAGTTACTATTGGTGCTCTTGGTACAAGAGAATCAGGAGAGTCATCCTCTTTATTTAAAAGAGTTTTTTCAATTTCAACATCAGAAACTCTTATAGATTTATGACCCAATTCCTCCACAACTAATTCAGCAGTATCTGCATCAATTACCTGATTAATTGTTGCCATTACTCCTAAGTTCATCAAGGCTCTGATTACAAAAGAAGATTTCTCTGTCATTCTATTAGCTAATTCATGAATAGAAATTTGATCAGGTATTCTAACTTCTCTGTATATTTTTTCTTTCTTCCTTCCCCTGGAATCTTTATTTCTGTTTTTGGAACTTACTTTGATAGTTGTTACTTTTGTTTCAATGACCTCCTCTTCTTTTTCTAAGTTATAAACTTGAGTCAGAGGAACTTTTTTCAACTCTTTTTTAGTACTAATAACCTTTTTTTTCTTGTCATTTTTTTTATCTTCAAAATCATCAACCTTATCCACTAATTTTGTGAGTTTATTTTTATTGTCTCCCATGTTCTTCACTTGCGGCTGAGGCTCAATTTCAGGCGACTTAGTATCTATCTTTATTGGCACTTCTTTCTCTTTTTTGGGCTTACCAATATAATCTAGATTTTTTATTTCATCTTCATTATTAGTATCCTTAGATTCTACCTTTTTAACATCATTTATTGGGGAATCATCAAGTTTCCTTACTACGTTTGTTACGTTATTATTCGTATCTAAAATTTTTGTTTTTTCTGCATTTAAAAATGCCTTTAATCTATTTTTGTTTTCCTCAGATGTTAATCCACTATTATCATTCTCATCTTTTTTCAAACCTTTTGAGGATTTTGTTTTAGTCACAACTACAACCGTACCCTTTTTTTTATTTAAAAAATTATCAGAAGGTATGTTTTTATTAGGCAACTTTATGCTTAATTTTTTTGTACTTAATCCTAAAGTTTTTTTAATTTGAGTTTTTTGTTCCGGCTTATCTTGAGTCATTAAAATTATTTAATTTATAATCAGTAAATACAATGGAATTATACGCTTTAATTCAGCAAAAGCAACCCAATATAGGATTTATGTTTTAGAGAAGAGAGGTGGGCCTATTTGATTGGCATCGCTACTCTTGATTCATTAGGTAATAATTGCATAACTAACCATGTTATTAAACATAATGTATATAAATTCCAGAATTTCAAATTTTTAATGACCTATCTTCCGTATTCTGAATATACTAAAATCCATCAGTACTAGCATTATTACATAAATTCTTAATTTAAATATTACTTGAAAATTTATATAAATTATGCGAATATCCAGCAAAATATGTGTGGTGGTGCGCGTCATGTCAATTCCAAAAATTATTGGACAACCTTTAAAAATAGCAGTAGGTGAAGATTATTTTGATAAATTAGTAACTAAGTACGATGTTTTTGTTGATAAGACTTTGTTTATTAAAGATATAATAGATAGTAGTGAGAAGGCAATATTGATAACATACCCTAGAAGATGGGGGAAATCCTTAAATCTTGATACTCTCAAGATCTTTTTTCAAATTGAGAGTAAAAATCATAATAAGAATGAAGAAAAAAAAGAGGGCTATATTGATTGGCTTATTCCAAAATATTTCAAAACAAGATCAACCCATGACAATACCTCCGTTAACAAAAAACTATTTACTGATCATAATTTAAAAATTGCTCAAGTTAGTGATGGACAATATATGCAATATCAAGGTAAATACCCAGTAATATCTTTTAGTTTAAAAGATATTACTGGCAATTCAATCGAAGAAATTACAGAGCAATTAAAGGACAAAGTTAAAGAATTATATAAAAACTTTAGATATCTTAAGGAGAGTTCTGAATTATATGATGATGAAAAAAATGATTTTCAAAAATATCTGACCATGGACTATAATGGAATTTTTTTGGAAAATAGTATAAAGTTTTTAAGTGAGCTATTATGCAAACATCATAAAGAGGCAGTTTATGTATTAGTAGATGAGTATGACACGCCTGTAAGTGAGTTATTAGA
>CAJQNX010000058.1 GCA_905479795.1 uncultured Candidatus Midichloriaceae bacterium
GAAAGATAGGTGATAATAGCTATGCTTTTTATTTAGAGATAAAGGACAAACATAAGCGAGACTGGTATAGAGCAGTAAAGGGCATCATCAATTTAAGAAAAACATATAGTGATGAAATCATAGATTTAGCATGCAAAAGGGCGTTACATTTTGGAATATATTCATATTCGAGGATAAAAAAAATCTTAGAGAATAATTCAAAGGCTGATAATAGTTACCATAAAAAGTTAAAGCAAATTATTGATTCGATCTAGTAATCTTTTTTATTTAATTTTTATTTCGATTTGAGATAAGTCGCTAAATATTTCTTTAGCAATATTGGAAATATTACCTGCTCCCATAAAAATAATATAGTCTTCTTGGCTAGATAATTCATCAATTTTATTTCTGATTTCAATCTGATCTTTGCAATAAAAAGAGGTGGCGCTTTTCTTTATATCTTTTACAAATGCTTCAGATGTAATGCCATCAATAGAGCTTTCTCCAGCAGAATAAATATCTAAAACTATTACATAATCAGCTTGATCAAATGATGATAAAAATTGCTGATATAGCTCCTTCAGCCTAGAGTATCTGTGTGGTTGAAAAACGGCTATAATCTTTCCTTTCCTTCTGTTAGAATATTCCTTTGCTACACTTAAAGTAGCCTTAATTTCATTTGGATGATGCGCATAATCATCTATAAACGTAACGTTATTAATTTTGCCAATTGCTGAAAACCTTCTTTGAACCCCCTCATTAGATTGTAACACATTGTTTAGTAATTTCTTTTTTCCACCTTTAAAGAGGTATACTGCAATGCCGGCTAAGGCGTTTAGAATGTTATGTTTGCCATAATTTTTAATAATTATTCCTTTTATTATATTGATATTTTGAGACAATGTTTTTTGGCATTTTTCTGACAGTACGATATCAAATTTTATTCCTTCATTAGTAATTTGTAAATTTATAGCTCTTAGGTCAGAATTTATGGAATCTATCCCGTATGAAATATATTTATCATTGTCAAAATAATTTTGATTAATTACGTTTAAATTTTCACAATCATCACAAGCAATTACCAAATCTTTCAGCAAAGCTTTTTCAATAAAAAGTTTATAAATGTTAATAATATTTTGAAGGCTTCCATAATAATCTAAATGTTCGCTATCAATATTGGTTATAATGCTGATATTAGTAGGTAAAATCATAAAAGTGCCGTCTGATTCATCCGCTTCAACAACATTAATTGATCCACTTCCTTTGAATACATTGGAGTTTATTGAATTGATTATTCCGCCACATATCACTGTTGGATCAAGGTTTGCAGCTTTCAATACAGAGTATACTAAAGAAGTAGTTGAAGTTTTGCCATGTGCCCCAGTAATGCATATGTTATAGCCAGATAAAAGCATGTTAGAAAGCAATTCTGCACGAGATATTACGGGTATAGATTTATTTTTTGATGCTTTAATTTCAACATTGTCATTTTTTATGGCTGAAGATTTTACTACAAAGCTGCAACCCAAGACATTATCAGTGGCATGGTTCGGAAATACTGTAATGCCTAATTTTTTTAACTCCTTTGTTTGTGTGTTTTCATTTATGTCAGAACCTTGGACTTTAATGTTATTTTGATGAAGTAATTTTGCTAGGCCACTCATGCCAATTCCACCTATCCCTATAATGTGAATCGGTTTTTGAGAATCTAACTTTAAATAATCTAGATTCATTTATTAAAGATGTTTAAAAAAGTTTTTTAATTTAGAGGTATTCCTATCTTTTGCATTTTTTAAAAGTATGTTATGCGATTTACGATACCATATACTATCTGGATAATTATAACCTAATACCGATGCATATCTAGTAGCTTCATCCTTCACTCCCAAAATATAATATACCTCAACTAGCCTGTATAGAGCTTCAGGAACAAATATGCTTGTTTGATATTTTTCTACAACATTTTTGAATCTATTAACTGATGAAATTGGTTTATTAACACGTAAATAAAATCTTCCTATGTCCATTTCTTTGCCTGCAAGTAGGTTATCAATATATTCTAATTTCCATTTTGCATCATTTGCATATTTCGAATTAGGAAATAAATTGACTAGTATTTTAAAGTCTTTTTTTGCATCAATAGTGAATTTTTGATCTCTTCCGATATCCATAATCTGGTTATAATTAGACATACTCTTAATGTAATACATATATGCCGCATTTCTATTGATAGGAAATTGATGTAAAAAATCATTAACAGTAAGAATCGCGTCAGTATAATTATCGTCTGAGTAATAAGAGTATGCTTTAAGAACTATTGCATCAGAGTAATGATCAGATGCGGGATATTCATTTTCTAGTTTTGTAAGAGTTTTTATAGCTCTTTTGTAATCTCCAGACTTTACTTCTTTTGTGCTTTGCTCATATAACTGCTTATCACTTATATTTTCAACCTGAATGTTATCTTTCTTAGTACTACTACAGCTAGCCATTAAAAAAATAATGAGTGCTAAAGTTCCAAATCTTAAAATTTTCATAATTATTATATTCTCGAAGTCATCATATTCTTAATTTTACTTATAGCTTTTGCTGGATTAAGTCCCTTTGGGCAAGATTTTGTACAGTTCATTATAGTATGGCATCTATATAGTTTAAAATCATCCTCAAGTTCGTTTAATCGCTCTTTAGTATTTTCGTCTCTAGTATCAGCAATCCATCTATATGCTTGCAGCAAAATAGCAGGGCCAAGATATTTATCTCCATTCCACCAATAACTAGGGCAACTTGTTGAGCAGCAAGCGCATAATATGCACTCATATAAACCGTCTAATTTTTCACGCTCCTCTGGAGATTGCAATCTCTCTTTCCCCTCTGCATGTTTACTATCTGTTTGCATCCAAGGTTTAATAGATTTTAATTGAGCATAAAATAAATTCATATCGGGAACTAAATCTTTAACAACATCCATATGTGGTAATGGATAAATTTTAACACTTCCTTTTACTGTATCAATAGGTTTTAGGCATGCCAGAGTATTTGTTCCATCAATGTTCATAGCGCAGCTGCCGCAAATTCCTTCACGACATGACCTCCTGAACGTCAAGGTGCTATCTACCTCGCTTTTTATTTTTATCAATGCATCAAGAACCATTGCGCCACATTTGCTCAAATCAATTTCAAATTTATCAATTCTAGGATTAGAGTTTAGCTCAGGTTCATATCTATAAATTTCAAATAATTTCGTACTGCTATTTTTAGTACTTTGCCTATGCATTTTACCTTTTACAATCTTAGAATTTTTTGGCAGTGTAAATTCAACCATGTTAACCTAGGTTACGCTTATTTATGTTAAATTAACACTAATCAAATCTTTTGGCAATAACTGAAGAAGGATGTCGTAGCATAAAAATTACTTGAGTCTGAAAAACAAGTAACAAATTTTCAATTAAATGCCAATTTTGTGTTTAAGTTTAAAATTATGAAAATAAATAGCCTTGTAGATAATCTACCCTTGAATTAGCAAGAAATTTAGCGGTACTTTCTTTTTCTACATGCTCAGCAATAATGTCTAGATTTAAGCTTTTAGCATATTCTACAAGAGCTCGAAGAAACATGATAGTGTCCTTTTTATCAGGCAAATCTTTTATGTAGTCTTCTCCTATTTTTATACTATCGACACGTATATTTTTAAGCTGAGAAAAAGAACTGTAACCAGATCCAAAATCATCAATAGAAATTTTGCACCCAAGCTCTCTTAATAATTTCATAAAAAAATTTGCTGCTTTTAAATTTTTTATAATGGCAGTTTCTGTTATTTCAATTGTTAAGCGATGATACAAATCCTTTTTATAAAATAATTGTTGCGCAAGCTCCATCCAATCTGGATCAGTAATGGTTATACCAGATATATTAATATGAAGCTTTAGATTGGGATCTTTTTCAAGATTTTTTACTGCTGCAATCAAGGTGAATTGGTCGATATGCCTTATCACTCCATATTGTTCAGCAGCTTGAATATGTGAATATCCAGATAGTCTATACCCCTTCTCGTCAACCAATCTTAGGAGGCATTCATAAAATACAGTTTGTCTGGTTTTGCTATCAACAATTGGTTGAAAATCAAATACTAATTTATTGCTTTCTAAAGCCTCCAAATAATTTGCCAAAAGGTCTGTGTTATTTACGTGCTTTTGAATGGTATCAAGTGATTCTTTGTAAAAGCTGCATCTTTTTTTCTCATTAGAACATTCAAATAAAGATACCTGAGCTTTATTAAAAGTTTTTTGAATATTTTCATTATTAGTATGCTCTGCAAGTCCTGTTCTTACTAAAAAATAAACATTTTGCATTCTCGAAAAGTGTTTTCTCTTATTGATATAATTAAGAATATTTTCAAGCAATACTGATACAAATCTATTATTTGTGTTAATAATAGTAAATGCATATGAATTATAGCTAATTTTGTTTAAAAAATATTCATCTCGATTGTATTGTTCAAAGGCGTCACTTATAATTTTATCCAAGAGATCTGACATAAGTTCACCAAAATTTTGCTCTATTATAGAGAAATTTTCAACCGATAAAACTCCAATGTAGAATTTTTTTGAGTCATGCAGGCTGCAAAAAACTTGTATTCGATTTAATACCTTATCTAACACTTGGTACAATTTTATATCATCTATATTATTTATGAGTTATGTTATATTTTTTTATTAATCTCAGCAAGTTTTAATGAATATAAAAATTCTCGCAATTCTTGTCTTGCTGCAATGACCGATGTATTAAGTTTAATTAAATTGCTGCTTGTTTTGGCGTCTAGCAAGGTTAATCCTCTTAAAAATAATTCTTTGAATATAACTCTATCTCCAAAGCCTGGAGATACATAAAATCCCAGTTTTTTCCCTAGATGCTTTATAGCTGATGCAACATTTCTTTTATTTATTACATTTGTAGAGGACAATCTATTTCTTACAACCACCCATTGTATCTCCTTATTTTTTTTCAAGGCTCTTAGTTTTTTTTGCTCCCATACCATAGAACTATATATTCCAGGGATTGCTTTGCTAAAATCGTTAGGATCAACCTTACCAAGCAAATCAACATCTATAAAACTATCATTAATAGGGGTTATTATCGTATCAGCAATATAGTGAGCATGCCTATTTAAGGGGTTGTCATTTCCAGGGGTGTCAATTATTATAAAATCAAATTTACTGTCTAATCCATTTATTAAATTTTCAAAATCTTGAATATCGTCATTTGTATACTCTATTACTTGATTAATATTATATTTCTTATTTAGTTTAAAATGCGTGGGTAATTTGAGCTCTATTTTTTTATTATCAATAGTTCTTTTTCTATTTTCTATGTACCTAGTTAAGGACTCTTGCCTAAGATCAATATCAAGGGTTGCTACTTTAAAATCCAAATACAGTAAGGAAGTAATAAGGTGCATTGCAGTCGTTGTTTTGCCTGAGCCACCTTTTTCATTGCCAAAAATAATTACATGAGCCATTTTTATAAACGCTTTTCTTTTAAAAAATCTAATAATTCAGCTTTTTTTAGCTTTTTTTCATCACCAGTAAACATATTTTTTAATATATATATATTATCTTTTAGCTCTTCATCACCAAATAAAATGGAATATTTGATTTTTAATTTATTTGCTTTTTGCATTCTTTTTTTTAGTGCTATCCCATAATCAACTAAAATATTGATCCCAGCTCCCCTAAATACTTGCGCTATTTTAACGCCAAAGGTTTCTGCATATTCACCAATAGGTATTAGATATGTTTGTTCAGTACTTTCTATTTGCTTTTCTGTTATATGCAATAGCTCAATTATCCTTTCAATTCCTCCAGCAAAACCGGCAGCTGGAGTTGAGGCTCCACCCATTTGAGATACCAAAGTATCATATCTTCCCCCAGCTAAAACTGTGCCTTGGCTACCTAAATCATTTGTAACAAACTCAAAAACAAAATCAGAATAATAATCCATTCCTCTAACCAATCTATTAGAGTGCTCAAAGTTAATATTTAAATCTTTAAGGTGAGATAAAATTGTTTCAAATTTTATTTTTGAAGCTTTGTCAATAAAATCATATAAAACAGGAGCATCATTTAATATTTCTTGTTCTTTATCATTTTTTGTATCCAAAATGCGTAAAGGATTTTTTTCTAATCTTTGTTGACTAATTTCTGATAACTCTGCCTTATATTTCAACAAATATTCTATTAACGCAATTTTGTAATTATTTCTACATTCGCTATTCCCTAAAGTATTAACTATAAGTCTGATGTTGTTATCAATCTTAAGTTTTTTTAAAATGTCACCTGCAAGGACTATTATCTCAACATCAACATTTAAGCTAGAAGATCCAATATATTCGTAATTTATTTGATGAAATTGTCTCAATCTACATTTTTGAGGGCGTTCATGCCTGAATAATGGCCCATAGCTGAACAACCGCAATGGAAGGGATTGTAACATTCCATTTGATATGATAGCACGGACAACAGATGCCGTAAATTCTGGCCTTAAAGTAATATAGGTTTTATCACGATCCAAAAAGCTGTATGTTTCTTTATTAATAATATCTGATGTTTCTCCTAGTGTTCTGTGAAATACTTCAGTATTTTCCATAATGGGCGTTGATATTTCCTTGAAGCAATATAATTCAGCCATTTTTTGTGCTACTTCAATAATATTATTGAATAATACTATTTCTTTGTCATATAAATCTGCTGTGCCCCGTATTCTTTGCAATTTCATTTTTTAAATATCAATATTACTTAGTATAATTTTGAATATTATCTATATCCCAAAAATACTAAAAAGTCATTTGTTCAAATATTGTTGATATCAAATTAATTATTTTAAATAGTTATCGAGATAGGATTTTATAGTTTGCTTTACTTCTACCGGCTCTTTAATAAAAAAATCTAATTTATTTTTTTTTGCAAATGTAATGGCTTGGTTTTTATCTTCGAAACGTAGTTTTACCTCATTAGGATACATGTTTTCACTACCTGTCCAACCCATGATTTGTTCTTGAAATCTATCATCAACTGACATAAATTCTAAGATCCATTCATTGATGTTAGCTCTTCCAGATTGAGTGGGCATTTTATAATCTTTATATATTTTAACAATCATTTTACTTTATAAATTTGAAAATAAGGTTATCATAAATATATAGTATATATTATATCAAGATATTCAAGTAATGAGCGCTAATAATGTATCCAAATTGACTTTTGAACAATCTATGAGACGGTTAGAAGAGATAATAGATAATCTAGAAAGTGGAAATGTTGAACTAGAAAATGCCATCAATTTATATACTGAAGGAATTAAGCTACAAGAACATTGTAAAAATAAACTAGAAAATGCTAAATTAAAAATAGATAAGATTGTTATGGACAAAGATAAGATTAGCACAAAGAGTGTAGATATGAGTGATGAAAATTAAATTAACGTAAAATTAACGCTTGAGTTCTTGTGTAAATTTTTTTTGTCACTATATTGTGTTCAACTTAGGCAATAAAACAAAGAAGCGGTAGAATTAATGAAAAATAGTAATAATGATATTTCTGATAATCCACTAAAGGAAGCCCTGCTTTCGTGCAAGGTAATGGTGAAATTTGTACTGCTGTTTGGGTGCTTAATTAATCTACTTATGCTTTCAACACCACTTTTTTCAATGCAGGTTCTAGATAGGGTGCTATCTAGCGAAAATACTAATACACTTTTAATGTTAACATTAGTTATCATGTTAGCTTTAGCATTGCTTGGACTAATTCAAGCAGCAAGGGCTTTTGCAATGAATAAGATGGGAAGTTGGTTGGAAGATAAACTGTCAGAAATAGTATTTTCAAATTCAATTAGGCTTGCTTTAGAATCTAAAGCAATGGCAAACAGTCAGCAACTAAGAGACTTACAAACAGTAAAGACATTTTTAACTAGCCCTGGCTTAATATCTATTATGGACATGCCGTGGGCAATAATATTTATTATTGTATTATTTATTTTGCACACATCAATTGGTTTTTTAGCATTGATTTCAGGGGTAGTGTTGATAATACTTGGTATTATTGCAGATAGGTCCACTAAACCCCTTATTGAAATGAATAACGAAAATTTCATTAAGAGTATGAGGCAAGTAGATCAATCTACAAGAAATGCCGAAGTTATTGAGGTTATGGGCATGAAAAATAATATTATAGCATCTTGGCAAAAAATGAATCAGGATGTGCAAAAAACCCAAAATCTTGTCACAAAAAGACAAGCTGTATTCATGGAAATTACGAAATTTTTTAGATTGGTAATTCAAATTTCAGTAACAGCACTTGGTGCATATTTAGTTATCCAAGGGGAAATTACATCTGGAACAATTATCGCTAGTTCATCTCTTGTTGGTAGGGCATTGGCTCCTTTTGAATCAGCTATAAATTCATGGAAAGGTTTTATTACATGTCGCAAATCATATGATAGGCTTGCAAAATCATTTAGCAGGTATAGCAATGATAGCGACAGAATGTCTTTGCCAGAACCAGAAGGGGTGATTGAAGCAGAAAATATTTATTTTGCACCTGCTGGAGTTCCAAAGCACATTTTGAAAGGCGTTAATTTCTCGTTAGATAAAGGAGAAGTATTAGCAATAATTGGGCCTAGTGGTTCAGGTAAAACAACTCTTGCAAAGTTGTTAGTAGGGATTGCTAACCCGAGTATTGGCACTATAAGAATTGATGGAGCAAGTTTAAAGGATTGGAAAAAAGAAGAGCTTGGACCTCATATTGGCTATTTGCCACAAGATATTGAGCTATTTTCAGGAACTGTCAAAGAAAATATTGCCAGAATGCATTCTGATCCACACTATGAAGATGTTGTGGTTGCAGCACAACTTGCAGGAGTTCACGACATGGTTTTGCAATTACCTCAGGGATATGATTCAAATGTAGGTCAGGATGGCTCTATGCTGTCAGGCGGCCAAAAACAAAGAATAGGTTTAGCGAGAACTTTTTATGGTAAACCTAAATTTATTGTGTTAGATGAGCCAAATTCTAGCTTGGATACACAAGGTGAGGAAGCTTTGATGACTGCTATTGCAGTTGCAAAAGAAAAAGGAATTACAACTGTTATCATCTCCCATAAAACATCGATACTTAGTATTGTTGATAAAATATTAGTTATGAAGGATGGAATGGTTGCATCTTTTGGTCCCAAAAAAGAGGTAATGGCTAAATTAAAAGAAGCTCAGTCAATTGGCAAAGCTGGCATAGGAGCATAAATTTAAGGAGAATAATACTATGGCAAAGAATAAAAAAGAAGAAACTAAAGTTATAAAAAAAGAAGACATTGAGATTATTTCTGAAAATAATGATAATTTAAATAAGAAATCTCAGATGGGGCAAGATTCATCTACCGAAGAAAAAAAAACAATTTCTGTAAGTGATGAATTTGAGGAAAATTTAGTAGAAAAATATAAAAATTATAAAATTTTAGACTTTAAAGCTTTTCGACATTTCTTGAAAGAAGTTAAGGATTTTTCATTTGGTATAACATTAGAAAAATCAAATTATGTTGAAAAAAATGAAAAAGAAATATCCAGTCAAATTAAGTATCCAGTAAAATTTGGATTACTTGCAGTTGCCATAACTTTTGGATTTTTTGGTGTATGGAGCGGATTAGCACCACTTGACAGTGCGTCTATTGCAGAGGGGCACGTTATTTTAAGCGATCATAGAAAACAAATCTACCATCTTGAAGGAGGGATTATAGATCAAATTCTAGTTAAAGATGGGGATGAGGTGGAAAAAGGACAGCTACTAATTGTATTAAATGAGGCTAGAACTAAGTCTGAATTGGAAAAAGTTCTATGGCAATTACGTTATGCAATAATAGTTGATGAGAAGTTAAGGCAGAGTATGAAGCTTATATCATATTACCAAGATAGGGAGGCCTTAGGTAATACAAAAGAAAATACTGATAACATAGATAATTTGCAAATTAAGTTTGATAATAAATATCTTAGTACATCAGATCCAAAAATTTTAGAGCTAATAAAGGCACAAAAAAATGCATTCAATTCATATCGCTTATACATAGAAAATAGCATCAAGACTAATGAGACGCAAATTGAACAAATTAAAGCAAAAATTGAGTCCTTTGATGAAAGGATAAAATCTTATAGTGAAAATGTTTTAACTTATGAAAAAGAATATGAAAGAAGGAAAAAATTGTATGAAAAACAGTTGGAGAAAAGTGAAAATTTATCTCACGCTAAAATTGAATTGCAAAGATATAAAGGACAAGTTTTAGAAGATAAAGCAGCAAGATTATCTGAAGAACACAGAATTTCAGAAGTTATTGCAAGGAAGGCAAATTTTTTAGATGAACAAAATGTTAAAATAGCCGAAGATTTTAAAAGAAATCATACAGAGCTACTCACATTAGAAGCACAGTACGTGCAAGCAAAGGATTCTCATGAGAGAACTAATATTATTGCTCCCAATGCTGGAGTAATTACTGGACTAAATGTGCACACTATTGGATCTGCAATACGCCAAAATGATAAGCCACTTTTGGAGATTGTACCGCAAGATGATAATTTAGTAATAGAAGCTTTCATCCCTTCAAATGAAATAGATAGTATTAATATTGGTAGTACAGCAAAAATTCAATTAAACGCATACAAAGCTAGGTTAGTACCGAGAATTGAAGGTAATATAGTATACATTTCAGCTGATAAATTTGATAAGGAGTCTCCTGGAATGATGGCTCCAGGGCAGCCTAAACTTGCTCCTGTCGGTTATTATAAAGCTAAAATTGAGGTTAGCCCTGAAGAACTTGATAAAGTGAATACAGAGATCAAATTGTATCCTGGAATGCCAGTGGCAGTATTTATAGTTAAAGGAACCAGAAGTTTTGCTGAATATCTATATTCTCCAATTAAAGATAGTTTTCATAGAGCGTTTAAAGAGCCATAGAAATTGTGAGAGTAATTTTAAAATCTAAATTTACTTTATAGATAATTTTTTAAACTTCACTTTTTTAACCATCTTGTATAGAACAACCTGTTTATTAATCATGTTTTTCTTCTATTCCTATTTGCAATAAATCCTAAACTTTTTATATATAAAAACACTTGTTTCTTATCATATATTATATAGTCTAGAAGTGTGGGAGTATTAAGTTTTAATTAATATTCTGGCGTATATAACTATATAAGGTACAAAGATAATGACTATTATTTATAAAGAGCACCCAAAAACAAGTATAGTGGAACTCAATTTTGGTGAAAAAGTTACAAAAGAAGATATAAACGACGTTACACCTAGAATAGAATCATTTATTGCTGCACATGGCAAAATAAAATTGTTAGAAATTATTGCAGATGATTTTGATGGAATTGAATTAAGTACATTAATTAAAGCTATAAAGTTCGATAAAAAACATTTAATGGATTTTAGCCATTGTGCGGTTGTTACAGATAAAGGCTGGATTGGACCCATAACACGTTTAGCATCTTCTGTTTTTGATGTTGAAATCAAAGTATTTACAATAAAAAATAAAGATGAGGCGTTGAATTGGCTCGAAGAAGTATAATATAAAGTTATAAAAAATACTTTGTCACATCTGTAATTGAAGGGAAAATTTTTAAATTATTTTCATATTTTTCCACTAAATGGCTAGTGAATAAAATTTATCAAAGTTAAAATAGTAGTCTATTTGAGCACTTTATGTAGATCTATTGCAGATGATTAATAATACTAGAAAATTAGATAAGATGTGATAAATTATAAAAGGGGAGGGTATTAAAATTGAGCCAAAATGAAGTATCTTAGGCATCATGATGAGGTAGAGATAATAATTATATCGTTGTATATGAAGTGAAAATTGGTTCTGTCACATTTAGTAAAAATAAATTATATTTGATAATCAGAGTTAAATTATTTAAAAAATAGATAAGTAAAAGCCTCATTTTTTGATCTTAAAATTTTGCAACTTCCTCAAAATCACTAAAGTGTATTATATCTGTTCCTATAATTTGATAATTTTCATGACCTTTGCCAGCAATAACTAAAATATCATTATCTTTCAAATTACTTATCGCATACTTAATTGCATTGGCCCTGCCTTTAATTTCATATCCTTTAGGACAAAATTTTGAAATTTGTTGCCTAATAAGAGTAGCATTTTCTTCTCTGGGATTATCATCTGTAATGACTATATGATCAGCAAGCTCATTTGCAACACTACCCATTAATGCTCTTTTGCTTGCATCTCTTTGCCCTCCACAACCAAATAATACATGAAGTTCTCCCTTACATGATTTTCTTAAGGTATGCAATACAGTTTTTAGAGAATCAGGTGTGTGTGCATAATCTATATATATTTCTGCACCATTATAGTTTCTTACTAATTCAAGACGTCCCTTTGCTGCTTTAATTTTACTGATTGTATTCATAACGTTATCAATAGGCAATTCACACGCTATAGCGAGTCCTATTGAGCATAAAGTATTGTATAACTGAAATTCTCCTTTAATTTTGGAATTAAGTGAATATTTTTTCCCAAAAACTTTGACTTTCCATTCATCATCAATGCTACATAAAATTTCTAAATCTTTAGCTTTTTTTCCGTACTCAATAACTTTGATATTACGATTTTTACAAGTTTGATTAAGTACATTAAATTCACTAATATCAGTATTTAAAACAGCATATTTATTACTTGCTAAAGCTTCACTAAAAATCCTTAATTTAGCATTAAAGTATTCTTGTATAGTAAAATGATAATCTAAATGATCTTGTGAAAAATTTGTAAATCCAACTGCTTTGAAGTTTAAATAATCGATTCTATGTTGGTATATTCCATGACTTGATGCTTCAATTGCAACATGCGTGATTTTTTTCTCGCGGAGTTTCTTTAAAATTTTGTGCAACTCTGTGGGAGATGGGGATGTTAGGTTAGGACCGTCTTTAGATTTGAGCTGGTTATCTGAGTCAATGATTCCTAATGTTCCAATAGATGCACTTTTAAAATTTAATAAATGACATATTTGCTGATAAAAATTTACAACAGAAGTTTTGCCATTTGTACCTGTTACAGCTACTATATTTTTCGGTTTTTCCGTGCAATATAGTGATAATATTTCACTTAAAAATTTTCGAGGATTTTCAGCTTTTATAATTTTTACATTATTTTGCTTAACTTCTACCTTTGAATTTTGATCAACTACTATATATCGAGCTCCATTCTCTATTGCTTGGTCAATATATTTTTCCCCATGAGTATTTAGTCCACTTAATGCAAAAAAGATAAAGTCTTTTTCTACCTTGCTTGAGTTGTCTTCAATACCTTTTATAGAACTTAAGATCTTAGTAATATCCATTAAGAATCAAATACCCCTTCGTCTGTTTTGCTATCAACGGTGTTTGGCTGTGGCGGATTCTCAGTTATTACTTTTTGAGCTTCCTGAGGATTAGCTTGTTTTTCACCTTTATCCTTATTACTAGCAAAACTTGCTCTTAATTTCTCCATATCATAAGGTTCTTGCTTGGGTATTGGAATGGGAGGTAACAATCTTTTTTTGAAAAAACTATCAAGATAATATTTAATTTTATTCGATTTAATAGGGGGGCTCGACTCTATCAATAATATTTGCTCATCACGTGGTAAGTTAATAACTTCTTGTGGTAGTAATAACGCTCTTTGAGTGTTTGATACACTGAGTGATCTAGAGGCCGGATTGAAATCTAAAAATTTTGGTTTATTTTGTGACACCTGCTCAACAGTTTTATTACCACAAAGTTGTGAGATTAAATTAGCAGTTTCATAGTTATTTGCAGCAAATGTTACTCTGTAAGTAGAGTTTGATAAAAACGAATTCATCCCATGCTCTTCATAGATTCCCTTAAGCTGCTGAGTATCTTGGATAATTAAGAATAATCTCACATGGTAACCACGAAAATAAGCAATACCTGTCATAAATTGTTCCATTTTTCCTAGAGTAGGAAATTCATCCATCATAAACATCACACCGTATGGCTCTTCATCACTCGGTAATTTTCTTGACAAAAATTCTGTTGCTTGCTGATAAAATACCTGCATCAATGGTTGAAGTCTCTTTAGGTTATCAGGAGTCAAACCTACATAAACTGTGGTAAGCTTTTTCTTAAATTCTAAAACATTAAAATCACTTGAGGCAGTAGCTGTATCAATTAAAGGATTGGACCAAAGCTCTAAATTAGAGTTCATAGTAGAAATTACACCAGATCTCTCCTTATCTGCTTTTTGAAGAAATGCAGCAATATTCATATATGCAACGGGATGTATTTCGTTGCCCATTGTGTCTAATACTACAGCAAGATTATACACTACGTCATCACTTCTCATAGTCCTAACAACTTCTCCAAATGATTTTACTTTGTTTTTATCTGCAATTAAATAGAGAACAACTCCAACAAATAGTGAGCGCGCTTCATTATTCCAAAATTCTTTTTCAGGCATTATTAAGCTTGCAATTTTCTGCACATCATCAACCATTTGCCCAGGTTTATTACTTACCCAATCAATAGGATTATAACAGTGGGTATTTCCATCAGGATCTGCAGGACTCCATACAAAAACCTGTTGTCCCTTTTTTGCTCTCCATCCAGAGGTTAACTCATAGTTTTCTAATTTAATATCATGCACCACAACTGAGTCTTCCCAAAAAAGCAAATTCGGTATTACGAAACCCACACCCTTACCTGAGCCTGTTGGTGCAAAAAGCAATGTATGTTGATATCCTTCAGAAATCAAATAACCCTTTTTATCCTGCCCAAGCAACATGCCTTTCTTAACTCTCAAATTGGCATTATTAATGTCGTCTTCAGTAGCCCATCTCGCATCCCCATGCACAGATTCTTTCTTTCTATAAGGCCTCAGATTATATAGACTTGACCTAAAATTCCATGTTAAAAATCCAATTAACAGCATTGGAACCAAAATTGCTCCAATGATTCTAGCCATAAAGTAGTTATCATATTCAAAAGTTATGGCATCAAAATTATTAACCCAAAACACAATCAATTCGTAAAGAGTATTAAAGGGTTGTGATGATAATGCAAAATCTAAATTAAGTTGTTTGTACTCTGAATAAGTTACGATCAACCCGGAGAAATACAAGCTACCAATAAGTAATAGTAGTCCTAGAAACATTGCTAAGACAAAGTTTCTAAAAGTATTGCCAAAGTCACTCATTATGAATATCCACTTTCTTTTTATATTTATATGAAAAGCATATAATAAATTTATTGTAATACCAAGTTCTTATACATTCTTAAAGATAAAAATAAAATTTATATTACTTATTCTTTGCTTATTTATGGTTAATAAATCATAGTTTAATTTGATAGATTTATAGTGTGATTAATTAGATATGAGTACTTTTTTTAAGAAATTTTTTTTGCTAAGGATGATAGTTATTTTACTAATATTTAGTATTGTAACTATTTCTATAAATGCTAACACGTCTGATATTACTAGCTCGCACAGTGGTAAAATTAAAGTTTTGAGCATTGATAGTGGAGGGATTAATGGAGTTGTGTCATTAAAAATACTTTGTGAACTCGAAAAGCAATTAGGAAAACCTATCAGTGAGGTATTCGATTATTTTATAGGTAGTTCTGCAGGTGGAATTATTGTATCTCTTTTAAATCTGAAAGACGAAAATGGTATCCCAATTTATACAGCTAAAGAAGTAGACAAAGCTT
>CAJQNX010000059.1 GCA_905479795.1 uncultured Candidatus Midichloriaceae bacterium
CCCCACATCTGTATTCATATAAAGAATTTTTCTATGATTGCTTTATTAGGATGTAATTGTTAACTAAACATTAAAATAAAAATTCAGTGCAAGATTTGTGTTTTTAGTATAGCATGGACTTGTTAAGTTCAAAATTTTAAGTTTATATGCAATTAAAATAGAGGTTCAATGAAGAAAAAGCTTAAGCTTTGGCAAAAAGTAATAATAGGAATGGTTCTAGGGATATTATTTGGTATTTTTGGAGGAGAATACGCTCAAGACTTAAAGCCATTTGGAGATGTATTTCTCAATATGATTAAAATGGTTGTTGTACCATTGATATTATTCTCAATATTAAATGGGGTGACTAATGTTAGTGATGCAAGTACTTTTGGAAGATTAGGCACAAGAGCATTTTTAATGTACGTTTTGACAACGGCATTTGCTGTTACAATTGGTTTAACTTTTGCCAATATTTTTGAACCAGGTATAGGATTAACTATCGACCTAACTAATCCACATGAACATCAAGAAAATAACACACTTAAAGATTTGTTTGTAAATATTATTCCTTCAAATCCTATCAAAGCAATGGCTGATGGTAAAACTTTGCAAATTGTTGTTTTTGCTTTTTTTACTGGTTTTGCACTCATTTTGATTGGAGATAAAGGAAGAGAAGTTAAGAATTTTATATCTTCTTGTACGCATTTAGTATTCAAAATGATTCAATTAGTTATTCAGCTTACTCCATATGGAGTATTTGCAATAATGTCTTGGGTAGTGGCTGATTATGGAATTGAAGTGATGCTTCATCTTGGGAAATTTATTCTGGTTGTCGTTGGTGCGCTATTTGTGCAGTATATACTTTTTGGAGTTATGCTATTACTTTTTGCAAGAGTTAACCCACTTCCTTTTTATAAAAAAATGTTAACTACTCAAGCTCTTGCAATGGCAACATCAAGTAGTAAAGCAACACTTCCAACGGCAATTTCTGAACTTAGAAACAAAATTGGTGTATCAAAGGGCTCTGCATCATTTATATTACCTCTTGGAGCAGCGGTAAATATGGATGCAACTGCAATATATTTGGGTATATGTGCAGTTTTTTTTGCTCAAATATTTGGCATAACTCTTGATTTTAATCACTATGTAATATTAGTTCTTACTGCAACCATTGGCTCTATCGGAGCAGCTGGGTTTCCTGGCGGTTCTATGGTTATGATGGGGATGGTATTATCATCAGTAGGGTTGCCTCTTGAAGGAATTGGAGTGATTTTAGGTGTAGATAGAATTTTAGAAATGATTAGAACAATGATCAATATTACGGGAGACTGTACTGTAACGTTAATAGTTGATAAAATGGAAGGTACTTTCAATAAAAAAACATATTACTCTAAAGATTCAAAGTAGACTTTACCATGGATAAAGATACTTATTTCATGAACAAGGCTCTTGATATTGCAAAATCTGGGATTGGTAGAACTGGCCCAAACCCTTCTGTTGGATGTGTAATTGTTAAAAATAATGAAATTATTTCTAGTGCAAGAACTGAAAATGGTGGAAGACCTCATGCTGAAAGTTTGGCTATTAATAAAATACAAACTAAAGATTTAACTGGAAGCAGCATTTATATTACACTAGAGCCATGTTGTATCAACAAAGAGCATGAAATTTCATGTGTTGAAAAAATACTTCAGTCGAAATTTACTAGAGTTATAATTGGTGCAATTGATCCAAATCCTAAAATTAGTGGTAGAAGTTTGGAGATTTTAAAACGCAATAAAGTGGAAACTATCGATGGAGTTTTAAAAAATGAATGTGAAGAGGTAATAACAGGATTTAAAAAGAGAATGTTGAAAAATCAACCATATGTCACTCTAAAGATTGCAACGAGTTTAGATGGTAAAATAGCCTTAGCAAATGGCAAAAGTAAATGGATTACAAGTGAAAAATTGAGGAAGTTATCACATCAATTAAGGGCAAAAAATGATGCAATATTAACAGGAATTGGAACTGTCATTGCTGATGATCCACTGTTAACATGTAGGTCACACGATGAACAGCATGATCCCATAAGAATCATATTAGACACAGATTTGAAGATATCAAAAAATTCCCAAATAGTACAAACTGCAGATAAAATTCAAACTATAATTTTTACTACACAGACTTCTAAAAAACTGCATAATAATATTAAAATCATTACTGTCAAAAAAGCGGACACTGGTCTTAATCTTAAAGATGTTATAAAGCATATTGCTAATTTAGGAATTAATAATTTACTTATAGAGGCGGGTCAAAAGATAAACACATCATTTATAAAAGAAAACTTGGTAGATAAAATAATACTTTTTCAATCAAAGAAAATTATTGGGGGTGATGGTTTGAATGCAATAGGCAATTTAAATCTTCAAAACTTAAACCAGTGCTTTGAATTTAGAACAGAAGTTATAAGTGAAAATTAGTAATATAACCGTATCAATAGCATTAAATGACGCTGAAAGAATATTGCAAAAAACTAGTGTTGCAACCTATAAATTGGATGCAAAAATTTTATTATCACATATCCTAAATTTAACAAACTCAGAAAACCTAATACTTAAATTAAATGAAAAAATTTCATTAGATGATTATTTAAAATATATCCATCTGATAGAGCGAAGATTAAAATTTGAACCTGTAGCGTATATTATTGGTAATAAGGATTTTTGGAAACAAAAGTATACTATTAATAATAATGTGCTGATACCTAGGCCTGAAACAGAATTAATCATTGAGTTGCTTTTAAAAAAATTAAAAGGTAAAATTAACAGCGAATTACATATTTTAGATTTAGGAACAGGTAGTGGGTGTATTATATTATCTTTGCTTTCTGAATTAAAGTTTTCCACTGGCATAGGGATTGATATCTCTGAAAAAGCTTTAAATGTCGCAAAATTAAACGCCAAAAAATTTGATCTAATTAAGAGAGTAAATTTTAAGATAAGCGATTGGTTTGATAACTTGGAAAATACTGATAAATTTGACATCATTATTTCAAACCCTCCATATATACCAATTGATGAGTGGAAGAATTTAGATCCCAATGTGTTGAATTTTGAGCCGAAGGGCGCATTGACGGATAACCGTGATGGATTAGAAAATTATAGAATTATTGCAAATAATGCGAAAAAATTTCTTAAAAAAGATGGGCTTATAGTGTTAGAGATGGGATTTGATCAAGGTAACCAAATAAAAGAGATATTTTGTGCAAAAGGATGTGGAATTGAAATTTTTAAGGATTTGCAAAGTATTGATCGTATTGTTATAATCAAGGATAATTTATAATATGAGTTTTAAATTTGAAATTAAAAGAATTAAAATACCACATAAGATCCTTCTTATTGTTAGATATAATGAAAGGCATGTTTTTAACTTTGACCTATCTATTTAAAAGAAAAGTTACAATTAATTACCCATTTGAAAAAGGATATTTAAGCTCAAGATTTAGAGGAGAGCACGCCTTAAGACGATACTCTAATGGAGAAGAAAGATGTATAGCATGCAAATTATGTGAGGCTATTTGTCCTGCACAGGCAATAACAATAGAGGCAGAAGCTAGATCGGATGAAAGCAGAAGAACGACAAAATATGATATTGATATGACAAAATGTATTTATTGTGGGCTATGCCAGGAAGCGTGTCCAGTGGATGCAATAGTTGAGGGGCCGAATTTTGAATACGCTACCGAAACTCATGCCGAATTATTGTACGATAAAAATAAATTAATTGATAATGGTGATAAATGGGAAGGAGCCATATCTAAGAACCTTTTTAACAATAAAGATTTTTCTTGATTAAAAGCTTCATATAAAATTAAAGAGTTATAGTTGTTCAAGGATATTCATATCAAATATTAGTCCTAAGTAAAATCTAAAAAGAGGGTTTCAATATTAATTTTGATTATTCTTGTAGTTCTTAGCACTATTTTACTAGCATTTAGAGTTAATTTATTATATAAGTGGGTTCAGTAAATAAATTAAGTTATACGAAATTATGGCTGTACCAAAACAAAAAACGTCCAGATCGAAAAGAAATAGCAGGAGAGCGCACGACAAAATAAGTAAAGTTTCTATTTCTTATGATTCAGTTACTGGTGAACCAAAATTACCTCATCATTTATCTTTAAAAGACGGCTACTATAATGGGAGACAAATGGTGAAGCCTAAGTTAAAAGAAAAAGATGAAACAGATAAGGATAATGCAGAGAGTAGTGCCCCTAAAGTAGTTAAGGAAAAACAAATTAAAGCTGATAATAAATCAGAATCTACTTCTGAAATAAAAGGTAAGTAACAATACAGAGTATGTCTAATAAGACTATTATTAGTATTGACGCCATGGGTGGATCTAATTCACCTGATGCTATTATAGAGGCTGTAGATAGATTTTTTAAATCTCATGATGATGTAATTTTCTTATTACATGGCAAAAAGTCTGTTATTATGCCAAAAATAATTAATTATAATTTTCCAGAAAATAAATATAAATTAATTGATAGCGAAAGTGCTATTTCTGATGAAGATAAACCAACCACAGCATGGAGAAATGGCAAAAACTCTAGTATGAGAAAAGCTGTTGAAGCAGTTAAAAATGGAGATGCTCATGCAGCTGTTTCGTGTGGGAATACTGGTGCCCTAATGCTTACATCAAAAATGGTTCTTGGTACTCTAGAGCATGTAAGCAGACCAGCTATTACGGCGATATTTCCAAGCATAAGTAATAATGGTACTGTGCTACTTGATATGGGTGCTAATTTAGAGTGTAATGAATCACATTTATTTCATTTTGCATTAATGGGCAGTTGCTTTGCCAAAATTATTTTAAAAATAGAAAATCCTAAAATAGGCATATTAAATATTGGATCAGAAGTTACAAAGGGCAGAGAGTTAGAGCTTAAAACTTATAAAATTTTAGAAAAATCTGGCTTAAATTTTTGTGGATTTATAGAGGGGCATGACGTAGTAAAAGGCAATGTTGATGTGCTGGTTACTGATGGGTTTTCAGGCAACATATTTCTTAAAGCCTCAGAAGGTACAGCTAATGCATGTATAAATTTAATACAGTCAGCTATAATTAATGGAGGATTTGTGGCTAAAATTGCTGGTTTGTTTTTAAAGCCTAAAATAAAAAAATCTCTCAAAATTATTGATCCCAATAAAAATAATGGCGCTATGTTCGTTGGATTGAAAGGTATAGTAATAAAGAGTCATGGGGCTGCAAATGTGGATGGTATTTATAATGCAATTAATACCGCATACACACTAATCAAGCATAATATCAATAATAGAATATCTGAAGAACTTGAATTATTTGAAGAGAAAGGTACTAGCTTAAATTTCGTTGATAAACTAAAGCAAACCTCTGCAAAAATCTTAGGAATTAAAAATATATGATTTCATCAAAAATAGTTGGTGTTGGTAGTTATTTACCAGAAAAAATTTTGACTAATGATGATCTAGAGCAAATGCTAGATACTTCAGATGAATGGATACAAGCTAGGACTGGCATCAAAAAAAGGCATATAGCAGATGAAAATCAAAAAACTTCTGATCTAGCCACAATTGCAGTAGAGAATGCATTAAAAAATGCAAATCTCAGTTCAAATGACTTAGATGCTTTAATATTAGCAACAACTACGCCAGATTTAATTTTTCCAGCCACAGCTGTAAGAGTGCAAAATAATATAAAGATGAACAGTGGGTTTGCTTTTGATATACAAGCTGTGTGCTCAGGTTTTTTATATGCTCTTCAACTTGGTGATTCACTTATTAAATCTAATAAGGCAAAAAGAGTTGCTATAATTGGTGCAGAAACAATGTCAAGAATCATAGATTGGACTGACAGATCAACCTGCGTATTATTTGGTGATGGAGCTGGATCAGTTATTCTTGAAAAAACTGAGAGCAATGAGCATCAAGGTATTATTGATATTGAATTGTTTTCAGATGGAAGTCTTCAAGATATACTAGTTGTGAATGGAGGTGTTTCCGGTGGCAATTTAGATAAAAAAATTGAAATGAACGGTAGGGAGGTTTTTAGATATGCTGTTACAAAAATGCCAAAATCAATTCAATCTATTATGAACAAAAATCAAATAACTCTAGAAAATTTAGATTGGGTATTGCTACATCAAGCAAATGAAAGAATAACAAAAGCAGTCGTAGATAAGCTTGGCATTGATATAGAAAAAGCAGTCTCTACAGTCTCGCATCACGCTAATACTTCAGCTGCGTCAATACCAATTGCTCTTGAGCACTATATATCTAGTGGAAAAGTTAAAACAGGAGATTTAATAGCTCTTGCAGCAGTTGGTGGCGGTTTAACCTGGGGCTCTGCTTTACTGAAAATTTAATTATAGCTCAGTTATAAAGAGGAAAATCTTCTCTATGCATTTTTCTTTTCTTCGCGTTAGTTGATGTGCATTTTCACACGATTATTAAGTCTTTTATGATTCCTATGTTCCGTTTTAGGATATGTTCCCTTTATCTGCTTGATATAGCTTTTTAACTTGACGGTGCTGTCTTCTCTTTTTATAGTATAAACTACTAAGTTATCCGTAATATCTGCTTCATCACTCGCGGCCACATGTAATATATAGTACATGCTACAAGAGATTCACTTTATTACATAATTCTATTGCAAACATTGTATGCCCTTACTTCTACGTTAATTTTTATTAAAATGCAGGCTATAATGTTTGATTGTAAAAATTTATACGTTATATTCTTATTATTCATTGAAAATTACCAAGTAATAATATATATTATGTCTAGGTTTAAAATTATTTCATAAATACTATGATGGACTATACAAGTTATGCACAAACTAATGTTCAAAGACCAGGCTACAATGAGGGTCTAAGAACATATATGCTATCTGTTTTTCAAAATATGGGTATAGCTCTTGTGATTACTGCATTGGTTGCAATGTTTACTGCGTCCTCGCCAGCGCTAATGAATGCTATATTTTCCACTCCATTGCAGTGGCTGGTGATGCTAGCTCCTTTAGGGATGGTATTTTTCCTGAGTGCTAAGATTATGTCTATGTCTGTATCTGGTGCTAGAATGGCATTATGGTCTTTTGCGGCTTTGATGGGTCTTTCTCTATCTTCTATGTCTATATATTACACCAGCGAAAGTATTGCGAAGGTTTTCTTTATCACCGCCTCATTATTTGGATCAATGGCAATATATGGTCATACAACAAAAAGAGATTTATCTGGAATGGGATCTTTTTTAATGATGGGTGTAATAGGCATTTTTATTGCAAGTCTTGCAAATATGTTTTTTCAAAGTTCAGCATTAGGTAATGTGTTATCATATGTTGGTGTTGTTGTGTTTACACTTTTAACAGCATATGATGTACAAATGTTAAAATCGGTATACTACCAAATGGGAGCTACAGGATCTAATGAAATAGCACAAAAAACATCGATATACGGTGCTTTAAATTTGTATATGGACTTTATAAATTTGTTTATCTTCTTGTTACGAATTTTTGGAGTAAGAAGAAGCTAAGTTTATTCTAAGGGGTTGCTAAAAATGTAATCCTTAGTACACTGCTAACTCTTAGCAAATGTATTTTTTAAGTTTTATTATTATATCATTTATTAAGTTAGAGATTTGGAACAAGACAATTCAAAATTAGGTAATACAGTTTCTGTATCAATTGAAAATGAGATGCAGAGTGCATATTTAGATTACGCTATGAGTGTAATTGTAAGTCGTGCATTGCCAGACTGTAGGGATGGTTTAAAGCCAGTTCATAGAAGAATACTTTTTGCTATGAATGACACTGGAAATCTTCATGATAAGCCATATAGAAAATCTGCAAGAGTGATTGGTGAAGTGATGGGTAAATATCATCCTCACGGTGATAGTGCAATTTATTCTGCTCTAGTACGAATGGCGCAAGATTTTTCTTTAAGATTACCCTTAATAGATGGTCAAGGAAATTTTGGATCCATTGATGGAGATTCTCCTGCCCAGATGAGATACACTGAAACTAGGCTTGCGAAATCTGCAAGCTTTATACTGCAAGATATTGATAAAAATACAGTTGATTTTCAAGATAACTATGATGGCTCTGAAAGAGAACCAAAAGTACTACCTTCAAGATTTCCAAATTTATTAGTAAATGGTGCAAGTGGCATTGCTGTTGGAATGGCAACCAATATACCAACCCATAATTTAGGTGAAGTTATTGATGCATGTTGTGCAATAATGGATAATCCTGAAATTTCAGATCTAGAATTATTTGAATTAGTGCCAGCTCCAGACTTTCCAACAGGAGGAGAAATTATCAATGGTTATAATGCGAAGATTGCCATTTTAAAAGGTAGAGGTAGTGTAATAGTTAGGGGTAAATCCTTCGTAGAGGAAAAAAATGGAAGGGAATCAATAATAATATCAGAGATACCATATCAAGTAAATAAATCAGAAATGCTCAAGTCAATTGAGCATCTTACAAGAGAAAAGGTAATTGAAGGCATATCTGAAATAAGAGATGAAACTAATAAATTGGGGATTAGGGTTGTTATTGAACTTAAGCGTGAAGCTCACCCAGATGTGATATTGAATCAGTTATATCAAAATACTCAGTTACAAAATAGCTTTAGTGTAAATATGCTTGCACTTAATGATGGTAGACCAGAAGTTATGGGCGTTAGAGCTGTTTTAAATGCATTTATAGCTTTTAGAAGAGAAGTAATTAAGAGAAGAACTTCTTACCTACTTAATAAAGCAAGAGTAAGAGCACATTTATTAATTGGTCTTGCTATTGCTGTTGCCAATATTGATGAGATAATTGCACTTATCAAAGCTTCCGCTGATACACAGACTGCTAAAATCGGTTTAATGAAGCGTGAGTGGAAATCTGAACAGATAGTACCTTTGCTTAACTTGGTGGCTGATCATAGAAATGAGATTAAAGATGGTAAGTGTTTTTTAACTGAAGAGCAAGCTAAAGCAATATTAGAAATGAAGCTACAGCGTTTAACGGCTTTAGAAAAAGGTAAGATTGACAATGAGTTAGCAGAATTAGCAAAAATAATTCAAGAATATTTAGAATTATTATTTTCAGATGAGAAACTAATGAGTCTAATTAAGGAAGAGTTACTAACTGTTAAATCTGAAATTGCGACACCAAGAAAAACTGTAATTAAAAATGAAGGAATAAATGTTTCCGATGAAGATTTAATCCAAAAAGAAGACATGGTAGTAACCCTAACTAAAACAGGGTTTATCAAAAGAGTTCCATTAAATGTGTATAGAGCACAAAAACGTGGTGGTAAAGGCAGATCTGCGATGACAATGTATGAGGAAGATATCATTACAGAATTGCTTGTAACAAACACACATGCACCTTTATTATTTTTCTCATCACTTGGAAAAGTATATAAATTAAAAGTATATAAATTGCCAATTGCTAGCCCACAATCTAAAGGTAGGGCACTAGTAAACTTATTACCTATAGAACAAAATGACAGCATTGCTAGCATTATGCCAATGCCTGAGAATATTGATGAATTAGATAAATTCAACATAGTATTTTCAACATACAAAGGTAATGCTAGAAGGAATAGTTTGAATGATTTTACAAATATTCAGGCAAATGGAAAAATAGCGATTAAGTTAAGTGAAGGAGATAAGTTAGTTGGAGTATCGGTATGTGAAAATGATTCACATATTTTATTAGCTACTAGTAAAGGAAAAGCTGTTAGATTCCCTATTGAAGCACTGAGAGTATTTAAAAGCAGATCATCAGATGGTGTCAAAGCTGCTAAATTATCTGGTGGAAAAGATACTGTCGTTTCAATGTCTATATTAAATTCTGGCGAACTAGATATCCTAAAAAGAGATGAATATTTAAAGATTCCCTTTAAAACAAGGTTGAAATTAGCTTTAGAGTTGTCAGAAAAATCTCAAAAACAATTAGACATTGGTGGAATGGATGTTAATAAAGTTGCTCAAGATGAGCAATTTATTCTGACTATAACAGAAAATGGTTACGGTAAAAGAACATCAGCATATGAATATAGAGTAACAAATCGTAATAGCCAGGGTGTCTTAAATATTGATACTGGAAGCAGAAACGGTTTGGTTATTTCATCATTTCCAGTTAAGGAAGACGATCAAATAATGTTAATGACAAACTTGGGCACAATTATTAGAACTGAAGTTAATAAAATAAGAGTAACTAGCAGAAATGCAAAAGGGGTCAAGATTATAGATTTAAACAAAAATGAGAAGGTTGTTTCTATTTCTAAAATATCTGTTGAAGATGAAGGTGAAGACGAAGATTAACTATAAAGCAATTATAATTTGCAACTATTTTTTTGCCTTTGTTATAATATATCTATCTAATATTACTTTTTCGCATTCAAAAATCGAAATCAGTATCAACGATGGAATATCAGAAGCATTGCCCGTTGCAATTTCTGAATTCAATGGTGATAACCTAGATTCTATAGAATTTGGTGCTAAAATCAAAGAGGTTTTAGTGAATGATTTAGAAAATTCTGGCTTATTTAGAATTATAGATAATGAGGCATTTTTGGAGATGCCAGCATTTACTAAAACTCCTGTCTTCACTAATTGGCGTACAATTAATGCAAATATGTTATTAGTTACAAAAGTTAATTTAGATAGAGAAAATAATTTTGTTAATGTTAGCTATAAATTATACGATACATTTAAAGAAAAAGAAGTGGAAAATGGTGAATATAAAATCGTTACAGATGGATGGAGGAGGATTGCGCATAAAATAGCCAATAGTATTTATAAAAAATTTCTTGGTGTTGAAGGATATTTTGATTCGCGCATCATATTTATTTCTGAAAAAGGTGATGAGAAGAATAGGATAAAAAGACTAGCTATAATGGATCAAGATGGGGCAAATTTTAAATTTTTAACTAATGGAAATGAGTTAACATTATCACCCAGATTTGATCCAAAATCTCAAAGAATAGCCTTTATGAGCTATAAAAATAGAAAACAACCTCCAAAAGTCTATATATTAGATTTAGAAACCGGAGAACAAGATTTGATTGGAGATATGTCAGGAATGACTTTTGCTCCATATTTTGCTCCGGATAATAATCATGTAATTATGTCGCTTGCAAAAAGGGGTACAACCAATATTTATGAAATTGATTTGAATTCAAGAATAAAAAAAGAATTGACTAGTTCTTCAGGTGGTATTGATACATCACCATCTTATTCACCAGATGGTAACAGTATTTTATTTAATTCAGATAGAGCCGGTGCTAGGAGTCAAATTTATACAATGGATAGAAATGGCTCAAATATAAACAGGGTAAGCAAAGGAGAAGGAAGTTATCGAACTCCAACATGGTCTCCTGATGGTAAGTGGATAGCATTTACTAAGATATTATCAGGTAATTTTTATATAGGCATTATGAAGCCTGATGGTAGTGATGAAAGATTATTAACTAGTAGTTGGTTAGAAGAAGGTCCTTCCTGGGGCCCTAATAGCAGAACAATTATTTTCAGTAGGCAAAAAAGAACTGGGGAAAATAAACTTTATGCTATTGATATTGATGGAAATAACGAGAGGCTATTTTATTCTCCAACTAATGGATCTCAACCTTCTTGGTCAGCACATTTAAATTAG
>CAJQNX010000060.1 GCA_905479795.1 uncultured Candidatus Midichloriaceae bacterium
AAATGGTGCCGCTAGTGGGAATCGAATCCACGACCTCTTCATTACCAATGAAGTGCACTACCACTGTGCTATAGCGGCTGAAATGGTAGCGAAGGAGGGACTTGAACCCCCGACATGCGGATTATGATTCCGCTGCTCTAACCAGCTGAGCTACTCCGCCATGAATAACAAAAATATAAAAGAAAGATATAACACATTTCAATTAATTAGTTAATAATTTGTTGTAAATTTAGTGAAATTAATTATTTGACTCAGGTAAAATTTTGTTGTTAGATTAATTATATTTAATGTTTAAAGAGGGTAATAGATGTCCGTACAAGAAACTTTAGGTGATGCTTTTGAAAAGATTGCCGATATTCAAAATAGTATGAGTGATATAAAAGATATAGTGGAAAAGATAGAGCAGAATAATGCTGTTATAGGTGATGTAGAAGATTCAGTTGAAACTGTGATAAAAATAGTGTCAGATGTTAAAAGTCATAATTACACAGAATTAATTAATGATGGAATAGATTTGGGTAATGAATTATCCAAAATTCCAGGTGACTTAAAAAGTTTCATTGACGAAAAGGGTGGGGAGCTTTTAGGTGATGCAGGAGCAATCAAAGAAGATGTAGTAAAATTAGTTACTGATATAAAAGATCAATTCTCGACTATTGTAGGAGATTTGCAGGCTGGAGGAATACAGGGATTTGTGAAAGCTTTTCAGGATTTGGTCAAAGCTATTGAAGATGATATTCAAACTGGAAAAGATATTGGTGATAATGTACAAAAAGCAATTGATACATTAGAGAAAGCGGGTGATAAGGTTGATAAAGTGGAGCTGCAAAAGGAAGAAGCTAAGGATCAAGCAAAAGACATAGGCTCTAATATAGGTATAACTGATGTGAAAGAAGCAGGTGGTAGAGATGGTCAACAATCTCCAACAACACCTGGGCAGGATACTGGTGGTCAGGAAATGGGTATGTGATAATTAATTTTAGTTGAATTTTTAAATTAGCTTTGCCGTGGTGGCTTACTTTATCACGGCGTACATCTATGTATAGCTTTCAGAACTAATGAAATTTTTATACAATAAGGTTAAATTTCCGCATTCCTCTACTTCAGGTATTGATAGATTGTGTCGACTGCAGTTTTTGAGATGTCTTTTTGTTCAGCGATAATGTTCTTTGAGTTATTGATTAGTTGATTCTTGTAACTTGATTCACTAAAAAGTTTAAGTAATTGATTTTTTAACTCTTCATGATCCTTTGCAATTATTATAGCTTTTTTGATATTAAATTCAGCAATTACATCTTTGAAATTTGATGTATGCGGCCCTACAATAATTGCGCAGCCTTGTTTTGCAGGCTCTATGATGTTATGCCCGCCAATATTTGCCAAAGATCCACCAATAAAGACAATATCTGCTACTTCAAAATAATTGCCCAGCACACCAAATGCTGCCACTAATAATAGCTCTGTTTCCGGAGTATGATCATTAATATCTGTTATATAATTTAATTTATAATTTTTTGATATTGAAATTACCTCCTCAATTCTTTTTGGGTGGCGGGGGATTATAATGGTGAAAATATTTGGAATATTCTTTTTTATTTCTTTATGCAATTTTATGATAATTTCTTCTTCGCCTTTATGAGTGCTGGCTACAACAAATATATTTTTATTTTTTAATTTTGCCCTTAAAGTTTTAACATATTCATTTGAATAAGTTAGAGCTGGAGATGAGTATTTGAAATGTCCAATAAATTTCAAATTATCTTTGGTAAAAGTGCTAAATCTGGCATAGTCTAAATTGCTAGCTGCAAAAATTAATGAAAATTTTTGTAGTACACTGCTAGTGAAGTTTTTATATTTACTCCATCTATTAAAAGAGGAGTCCGATAACCTCGCATTATACAATAATATAGGAAGTTTTTTTGCAGTAAGATCTATTGTATTTGGCCATATTTCAGATTCAATAAATATGGCAACTTGAGGGGCCCAATGAGTTAAAAATTTATTAATTAAAAAATCCACATCAATTGGTAGGAATTGATGTGTTGTATTTTTTATATTTGCGGATTTAAAAGTTTTTGAAGATGTGAGTGTAGCTGTTGTCACTAAGCAATGTATATTAGAGCTCTCGTTAATAACGGCTTTAATTATTGGGATTGCCATATTTACTTCCCCTACACTTGCGGCATGAAACCAGAGTATTAATTTATTATTAGGGCGTTTGTCAGATTTGATAACAAATTTTTGAGATATGCTCTTTATGTTTTCTTTCTTTTTTATCAACCTAAGTATCATGTATACAAATATTATGGGGAATAACAGAATTGATAAAATTTTATATAATCGCATAATAAAGTATAAATTTTTTCTCTATAGTTGGTTTTCTAAATCTATCATTTGTTTTATCATCAAAATCTCTAGTTTGCTATTTTGTTTTTCATTAAATAAAGTTGGAGCAGATATATTTATAAGAATTTTGCTAAATGGTAAAGGGATTGTAAATTCGTCCCAACTTTTAAGGATCTTAGCTTTAGAGGATGCAAAGGAAATGCTGATAATTGGAATTTTAAATTTTGATGCAAGATTTGTAATTGCGCTATTAACCTTATATTTAGGCCCTCTTGGGCCATCAGGGGTTATGACAATGCTTTCTTTATTTTTGATGGAATTGATAATATTTTTTGTTGCAGATAAACTGCCTTTATAACTTGAGCCTCTAATTGTTTCATGACCATATAATCGTATAAATTTATCAACATATTTACCGTCTTTATGTAGAGAGGTTAGTACTTTGAATTTTCCAAATTTTTGCATAACTTTTGGAAACACTATAATTCTACCATGCCATAATGTTAAAAAACAAATTTTATTGGAATTCAAAATATTTGTGGCCTCGTTATGAATATTAATTTTTATGTTAGAAGTTAAAAATACAAATTCTAAATAGAATTGAATTATTTTAGTTATGCATACTACAAACAAGTTGTGATTAAGGATGGTTTTTAAAAATCTCTTTGATGCGCTTTTGTATTTTATCAATGTATTTGTTTGAAATAGTGATTAATTATGACGTTATACTATATTAAAATTAAATATTGAGCTACAACTGCTTGTACTATTTTTAAAATATGTTATGAATTTTAAAAAAAATCTGGATTTAAAAATACAAACTTGCTAGCATATATTAATTAATAAATTAGAATCCTTATTTAGAAGGGGCTTTGGGATTCTTTGTGAAGGTGGGTGATTAATTAGCAAATGGAATTTTTAAAAAAATTAAGTGCGAATAAGTTAATATTATTATCTTTATTTGTAATAATAATCTTAGTAGGTACTGCATTATTTATAGTAAACTCTAAACCTGGATATAGTAATCTATATAGTAATTTAAGTGTTCATGATAGGTTGAAAATAACTTTGAAGCTAGAATCTATGGGAGTAGATTATAGGGTGGATATGAAAAATTCTCAAATTTTAGTTCCCGCAAATAGAGTGCTATCACTGAGGATGCATTTTTCACAAAGTGGTCTTATTACCTCAGGTAATATTGTTGGATACGAGGTTTTTGATAAAGAGAATGGATTGAGTAGCTCTCAGTTTTTAAATAATATTAATTCTCTAAGAGCGCTTGAGGGTGAATTATCTAGAACCATTAATAGTTTATCTCAAGTAGAAGGTTCTAGAGTTCATCTTGTTTTGCCAAGGAAAGAGCTTTTTTCTAAGTCGAGTGTGACTCCTTCTGCCTCAATTATGGTAAAGTTAAAACCTGGTGCTTCAATTTTAAAAAATGAAGTTAAGGCAATTACAAATTTAGTGTCGAAAGCTGTGCCCGATTTGCAACCTGATAATATAACTATCATTGACAGTATGGGGCATCCTTTGAAAATGCCAGGATCTGAAAATGAAGGCTTATTAAATGGTGATAGTAATTCTGAATTTAAATTTATAGAATATCAGAATTTATTAGAAAAGCAATTGAGGCTAAAGATAGAACATCTTTTAGAAAGTCGTGTTGGTAAGGGTAAGGTAAAGGTTAATGTTGCGGCAAAGATAAATACCAATAGAGAGGTAATGGTTTCTGAATTTTTTGACCCAGATGGACAGGTAATACGCTCTAAAAAAACTAGTGAAGAAAAAGAAAAAGATGGAAACGATAGCGAAAATATTTCAGTTGCTAATAATATTCCAAATTCTAATCAACAGATTACTAATCCAAGCCAAATGGCTAAGATAAAAAGTAAGGTTGATGATATTACTAATTATGAAATATCTAAAACAGTAACAAATAAAATAGTTGAGGAAGGGGGTGTTGAAAAACTTTCTGTCGGAATTTTAATTGATGGATATTATGAGACAGATGAAAAAACTAAGAAACAAGTATACTATAAGAGAAGTAATGAAGAGCTTGCACAGCTTAAAATTTTGGTGCAATCTGCGATTGGTTTTGATGAAAGTAGAGGTGATAAATTAGAAATAATTAACCTTGAATTTGTAAAAAGTGAATTTGAAGGTTCTGATGAAAAGGTAAATTGGTTGGATGAAAATTTAAAGAATTTGATTCAAATGGTAATGATAGGAGTAATAGTTATTTTGATTATATTGTTGATATTTAAGCCTATATTATCAAAAATTTTAGAAGCAAATAAAAATGGTGCTGGAGAAATAAATAGATTTTTTAATTTCAAGAAACTAGGATTTAACAATAAATTTTCTAATGAGGATAACATGGAAAATAAAGATTTCTATTCTTCGAAAGGTGATAGTAAGGGAGCGGAAGGTGGTAAATTATCTGCTAATAATAAGCACAAGCAAATATTAGATAGTATAAATGATTTGGTTGAGAAATACCCGGATGAAGCAACGGAAATATTAAGGAAATGGATAAACAATGATCAAAAAGTACAATAATTATATTAACATTTTATAGTATATTATGGAGCTGAGAAATTTAGATAATGAAAGTTTAGAAAGTGCTGCTGTTTTACTTTTAGCATTAAATGAGGATAATGCGGGGACAGTCTTAAAACATCTATCAGAAAGCGATATTTATAAAATATCAAATCAGATTGCTAACATGCAGGATATTGAAACAGATAAAATATTGGATATTTTATCATATTTTGCTGATAAAGTAAGTAGTGCTAGCTTATTAGGTGGACATTTGCCTAAATTAAAAAGATTTTTGCATAAAGTTTTTGATGAAGAAAAAGTTGATTTCATTATTAAAAATGTGGATGGTCCATTGAATAAGACCTGGGAAACTATAGCTAATATGAATGATAAAGTGTTAGTTGAATATTTGAAAAATGAATATCCGCAAACTGTAGCATTTATTTTGTCTAAACTTCCATCTCAAAAAGCATCAAAAATTATTAGTAAATTTTCGGAAAATTTTTCTTTTGAGGTAATTAAAAGGATTTTAAATATAGATGAAGTTAATAAAAATGTATTAATGAGTTTGGAAAATACATTGAGAAGGGATTTGGTTGAGAAATCTGATGCATCTAAAGAGTTGGATAACAATCAAATTGTTGCTGATATATTTAATAATTTTGAAAGGAAAGATGAAAGTGTGTTTTTTGATTTATTGGAAAAATATGATGCTGATAAGGCGCAATTAGTTAGAAAGTACATGCTAATTTTTGATGATATCATGAGAGTGGATTCAAGGGGAATGCAAATGCTTATAAGATATTCTGATAAATCTGTTTTGCCAAAGGCGTTGAAATTTGCTGCCGATGATATTAAAAATTGCTTTTTTGATAATATGTCTGCTAGAGCTGCAAAAATTTTAATTGAAGAAATTGATAATTCTAATAGCATTAAATCTGAGGAATCGGAGCGAGCTCAAAAAAACATATTGCTAACCTTAAGAGAATTAATGAATAAGGATCAAATTACCCTAAGAGATATTATAAAAAATTAAAATCAATATGAAGAATTATGTCATAAAAAAATTCCCTTTTAATAGTCTTTTAGGTAATGAAGGGCGTGATAATGATTTAGTTTTAAAGAAGAATATTAAAGATGAATATACTGGAAAGGATTTGAAAGTAGCGAGTGATATATTAGCAAGGAAAGATATTGTAGTTGAACAAAATGAATATACAAAAGAAAGTGTAGAGGTTCTAAAACTAGAGTCTTTTAAAAATGGTTGGGCAGAATGCGAAGAAGCTCAAAAAAAGCTTGTAGAGTACGAAAAAAAGGGTGACGTTGTTAATCTTTTAGCTAAGATAGAATCTAATTTGTCAAATATTTATGAAACGATTGAAAGCAAGTATGATAATTTATCGAAAGATTGCGTAGAGTTAAGCTATGTTATTGCCAATAAACTGGTTGGGAGATTAAGTGAGAAATTTCCAAATGAAGTCATATTAGATTTTTTAGGAAAAAGTTTACCTCTACTTACTCATGCAAATGATATTAAAGTGAGCGTTAATCCTGAAAATTTATCGCATATTAAA
>CAJQNX010000061.1 GCA_905479795.1 uncultured Candidatus Midichloriaceae bacterium
CGCTCACACTTGAGCAAACACTGGAGAAACTCATTAAGATAGGTGATCATGAAGCATTGTTTATAAAACAAATGGACAGGCAGCACAATTTAGAAACGATAGAAGGATTGAAGCCACATAAACAACAAAAGATGGCGAAAGAAACTAATAGACATTTTATTAAATGGCTTGCTGTAATAGGTGATAAATTAGGAATTAAAAGTAGATTATTACTCGAAGATAAAATGTACAATATGGATGAGCAAATTTTAAATGATAAATCTGAAAATAAAGACTAATTACTTAGATATTAATTGTTTTTAATTTGGTGTGATGAAGAGGTTTGTGTTTTATACAATCCATCATGTAATCTTTCAAAATTATTGGAGAGAATATTCTAAAAATAATAATAGGTTGAAGGTGGAATAAACAACCTGTAGATATAAAAGAATAATTGGTAACATGTAAATGTAATTGATGCTACTGGCTTGAGGTGATAGTGATTCACAATTTTATCGAAAATTTAGTAGGCTTTTCCTTTTTGACTTTTGCCTCTGAATACATAATAACTGTACCCAGTATAAGTTAATATTATCGGTAATATTATTACCACCCCAATAAGCATCAGTGACAATGATTCTGGTCCTGCTGCTGCTTCCCAAACAGTCAATTTTCTAGGGACAGCCCATGGCCACAATGAAATTCCAAAGCCAATAAAGCCAAAACAAAATAGTAGAATGGTCAATAAAAATGGTGTTAATTCATTATTTTCAATTATCGATTTATATAAAAAATATGTAGTGATAATAGTCATTAATGGTATAGGCAACAGGTATAGTATATTAGGAATTTTAAACCAAGTATAAAAAATTTCTTCGTCAATAAATGGTATCCATAGGCTAACAATACCCATTAATATTGGTACATATATCATTGAGTATAATGCACATTTCTTAGCCCAGTCCTGAGTATGTTTTTCTGTTTTTAGTATCAACCATGTTGCACCCAGTAATGTGTATCCAAAAACTAAAGAAATGCCAGTTGTGATAGAAAAGGCGGTTAGCCAACTAAAATCACCACCGGTATAAACTCTTCCTTCGACTTCAAACCCTTGTATGACTGTGCCTAATATTATTCCTTGAAAAAATGCAGTTATTAAAGATCCAAAATGAAATGCAGTATTCCAAATATTTTTCTTATCTGGACTAGCTTTTGATCTAAACTCAATTGCCATTCCTCTGAATACTAATGCAATCAGCATTAATATAATGGGCAAGTATAAAGCGGGTATAATTATGGAATAGGCCAGTGGGAATGCTATAAATAGAACGCCACCACTTAACACCAGCCAAGTCTCATTTCCATCCCAAAAAGGGGAAATAGAGTTTACCATTGTATCCCTACAATCTTCCGTTGGTGCAAATGGTAATAAAATACCAACACCTAAGTCAAAACCATCCAGTAATACATAAAAAAATATTGAAATTACCAATATACATAACCAAACAATTGGTAAATTTAAAAAGCTCGAGAAATCCATCATAGTTTATGCCTTACTATACATTTTTATAAATATATCTTTTATGCGACTTGTTATTAATTTTGTTTCTTTTTTACTACTCCAATCCCCTTCATTGATACCTATTTTTACTAATTTAAAGACATAAAAAATGCCAAAACTCATCATAAATGTATAAACAATCATGAAAAGAATTAGTGTAAACAGCACTTGATGTGGAGCTATGTTAGAGACTGCTTCTGAGGTTCTTAGTAAGCCATATACAACATATGGCTGCCTTCCAACTTCTGTAACTATCCAACCAGCCAGTATTGCAATAAATCCTGTTGGTGAGATAAGTAAACACCATTTGTGAAAATTACTTGAGGTAAACAATCTTTTTTTAAAAAATAAATAAATTCCTAAATATGCTGTAAACACCATTAAGAAACCAATTCCTACCATAATTCTAAATCCAAAGAAAACAGGTTTTACTGGTGGTCTATCTTCTTTTTTCCACGATTTTAAACCTGTTATTTCTCCGTCAAGAGAATGAGTCAAAATAACACTGGCTAATTTGGGTATTTTTATTGCATACTTCGTTACCATTTTTTCTTCATCAGGCCATCCTATAATTGTTAAGGGCACACCTTTTTCTGTATCCCAAACTGCTTCCATTGCAGCAATTTTAGCAGGTTGATATTTTCTTGTATTAAGGCCTTGGCTATCTCCAACAAAAATTTGTATAGGGATTAGTATAGCTACAAAAAAGATGGCCATTGTAAGCATAATTTTAGCATGTTCTAAATATCTTTTTTTAATCAAATAATATGATGCAATTCCTGCTATAACAAAAGCTGTAGTAATATACGTTGCAAAAAGCATATGAAAAAATCTATATGGAAAAGATGGATTGAAAATGATCTTCATCCAGCTCGTTGGATAAAATATTCCATCACTACCTATTACATAACCTGTAGGTGTATGCATCCAGCTGCTGGCTGCGAGTATCCAAAATGCAGATATTACTGTTCCAATGGCCACCATGCACGTGGCAAAAAAGTGAATTTTATTACTAACTCTATCTCTTCCAAATAGCATTACACCCAAGAAGCCAGCTTCTAGGAAGAAAGCTGTTAGAACTTCATATCCAAACAGTGGCCCAATGACATTGCTGGTTTTATCGGAAAACACAGCCCAATTAGTACCAAATTGGTATGACATGACGACTCCTGTCACAACTCCCATCCCAAAGGTAACAGCAAATATCTTTATTAAAAATCTATAAATTTCAATGTATACAGGGTGTTTTGTTTTTAACCATATAGCTTCTAATACAGCTAATAAACTAGCCAATCCAATTGTGAAGGAAGGGAAAATTATATGAAATGATATAACAAATGCAAATTGAATTCTTGATAAAAACTCAGTGCTTAAATCTAAAAACATAATGCATATTCATAAATTACTTTCATCCTGATTCTATTATTAGTTCAGTGATAAAGCAACATCCAACTACATTAATTACTAAATTAAAAATGAATAATTTTAAATAAAGTATTTTTATGTTATTTGTATTTTTTATTAATTTAAATTAAAATTATGAAGAATTGGTTTAGTAAATTAAAGAGTGGACTAAGCAAAACATCTACAAACTTAGGTGCTAATTTAAAAAAGGCCTTTGCTTTAAATAGACCTAATAAAGAAGTATTAGATGATATAGAAGAAATATTAATATCAAATGATTTAGGTGTAAAATTTTCTAATGAAGTTATTGAGAAGATATCAAAAAAAAGTTTTAACACCAATATAACTAAGCAAATGGTTGTTGGTTGTGTAGTTGAAGAAATACAATCTATATTGGAGCCATATACGAAAGAGTTAATTATCCCAAATGCAGAATCACCCTATACAATTATTTTCTCAGGTATAAATGGCAGTGGAAAGACAACTTCGCTAGGTAAAATAGCATATAAATTACAACAAGCTGGTAATAAAGTGCTGATTGCAGCAGGGGATAGTTTTAGGGCTTCTGCAACCGAACAATTAGAAATTTGGGCAGAAAGGTCCAATTGCGAAATAGTAACGGGGGAATATAAATCAGATCCTGCTAGCATTGCTTATAAAGCTTTAATAAAAGCAAAGGCTGAAAATTTTGATGTGCTATTAATTGATACAGCAGGCAGGATGCATAATAAAATTGATTTAATGAATGAATTGCAAAAAATAAATAAAGTTCTGAAAAAAAATGATGAGCATTTGCCTCAATTAAATTTACTTGTGATTGATTCTACTATTGGACAAACTGCAATTAAACAAGTTGAGAACTTTAAAGATATTGTTGATATTAATGGGATTATATTAACAAAACTTGATGGTACTTCTAAAGCGGGTGTTATAGTTCCGATTACTCAAAAATTTAAATTACCAATTTATTATATTGGAATAGGGGAGAGCATAGAAGATTTAAACACATTTTCTGCAAAAGATTTTGCAGAAGCTCTGCTATCTAATTAGGCGGTAGTTACCTTATTTGTTATTACGATTAAACAATTGCTTGTTATTATTAATTAATTTCTCTCCTGCATCAAAACCGAGTTGAAATAATTCAATTTTATTTTCTTTATTTAAGTCATCCAACCAATCGTATTTTGATGTATCAATATTAACTGAAATATCTGCATAACCTTCTTGTTCTAATGAAAGTTTATGGTAGGTTATCCAACTACTTCTATATAATATTGAGAGATTATTTGTTATCTCACTATCCGGAGGAGGGGATACTATATTCACTGCAATTATGATATTTGGTTTGAATTGTAAAGCCTCTTTCACTGGGACAGGTGAAATTACACCTCCATCAATTAGTAGTTTATTTCCAATTTCTACAGGTTTGTATAGACCAGGTATTGCACAACTGGCAAAAATACTGTCCTTAATTGGACCAGAATTAAAAATTTGAGCTTTGTTAGAATTTATATCGGTTGTAACGACTACGAGAGGTATTTTCAATTCTTCGAAATTATTTGCTCTAATATTTTTTATCAAAAATTTATTAAATTGTTTAAATCCAGAGGGGCTATTAAATAATGTGGCGCCAATAAAATTGACTGCAGGACTTCCTTGTAAAAAATCCTTTCTACTAGCATTGATTAAAATTTCTTTAACTTTGGCTGGTTCTTTACTATCTGCATAGAGTAGTCCTACCAATGATCCGGCGCTAGAACCAACTATTAAATCAATCGGGATATTATGTTTTTCAAATGCAGCAATTACACCAGCATGGGTAATTCCTTTACTTCCTGCACCACTTAAAACTAAAGCAATGTTTATTTTCTTATTTTTGTCCCATTTCTCTGATGGATATTCATTTATTTGATGGTTTGCATATTTACATGAATTAAAAAATATTAGTAATAACAAAAAATATATGAAATTTCTGAAATTTAAAAAATTAATTCTCATTTTAGTAGTTTTGAAAAAATTTTAGTCTGAGTGTACATGGTATCGTAGAGTAAATAAAAAGTACATCTTTGTGGTTGTTAATAATTACCAAATACAGTTAGGGATAACTACTTGGGTGCTACGTTCATTCGTATCCCCAATATCAATAAATAGGGAATTCTTTACATAAGCTCAGCACCTTTTCAAGTGTAGCATCTTTAGTTAATGAATTTATTTCTCCATTTTTTGCTAAATCATCAAGAACATCTGCAATTAAATTTGATATGAGTCTAAATTCAGCTTCTTTAAAGCCTCTTGTTGTAGCAGCAGCACTTCCAAGTCTAATTCCTGAGGTGATGAATGGCTTAGCATCATCAAATGGTATACCATTTTTATTACAAGTTAAACCTACTTTTTCCAGAAATTCTTCTGCAAGTTTCCCAGTAATTTTATGTTTTCTTAGATCAACAAGTAAAAGGTGGGTGTCTGTTCCACCAGTTACTATATTATACCCTCTATTTAATAAGCCATCTGCTAATGTTTTGGCATTGAGTAAAACTTGATTGATGTAATTCTTAAAAGATGGTTGTAATGCTTCACCGAATGCAACTGCTTTTGCAGCTATAACATGCATTAGGGGGCCACCTTGTATGCCAGGAAATATTCCTGAATTAATTTTTTTAAAAATATCTTCATGATTAGTCAGTATAATTCCACCTCTTGGACCCCTCAATGTTTTATGTGTTGTTGATGTCACAACATGAGCATGCTCAATGGGGCTTTGGTGATATCCAGTAGCAACTATGCCAGAAATATGCGCCATATCAACTAATAAATAGGCCCCAACTAAATCTGCAATTTTTCTGAATTTTGCAAAATCAATTTTTCTTGGATACGCTGATCCACCTGCAATAATTAATTTGGGTTTTGCTTGCTTAACAATTTTTTCAATTTGATTATAATCTAGCTCATAAGTTTCTTTATCTACAAAGTAATGCTCTATATCAAACCACTTTCCAGATAGGTTAACTTTTGAACCATGCGTAAGATGACCACCACAGTCTAAAGATAAGCTAACAATCTTATCACCGGCATTAAGCAAAGCTAGAAACACTGCTTGATTTGCTTGAGAACCGGAATGTGCTTGGACATTTGCAAAATTTACAGAATATAATTCTTTTAACCTTTCAATTGCTAAATTTTCAATTTTATCAACAAATTCACATCCACCATAATAACGTCTACCAGGATAGCCTTCAGCATATTTGTTGGTAAGTATCGAACCTTGAGCTTCAAGCACTGCATTACTCACTATATTTTCTGATGCAATCAGCTCAATTGAATTTTGTTGTCTGTTTAACTCTGCATCAATGCAGTCTTGGATGATGCTATCTGAGTGTGATAAATTCTTATAAAAGAAGTCTCTCTCCATATTAATGATATTTAATGAATGGTACCCGCAGCCGGACTTGAACCGGCAAGGGATGAACTCCCCACGGATTTTAAGTCCGTTATGTCTACCATTCCATCATGCGGGCATACAATACTTAAGCATTATGTATAATCAATAAATTATTTCAACAACTTTTTGCAATTTTATAGTTTTTATTTGTTAATTAAGGTGATAATGGTAGTTTATTAGTTATAATTTTCATATATCACTTAAATTGTTTCATTTTAAAAAAGAAAATGAATATGTGATTCCTATTCTTTAAAATACTATACACCTAGTTATTTTAAGCTTTATTACAAAGAAAAATTGAGCATGAAATGAAGTTAAAAATGGGATAAAAAGATCAGATTTGCAAATTTGTTTGTTTAACTTGATGATAATGTTTTATATAATTTCGAATTCATTGCCTTGATATAATCCTTTTGAATCTATTAATATTCCAGAAAATTTTCTTATTTTTATATTAGCTTCAAGCATTAATTCGTTTGATATTTTAATACTTTCTTGCCAATTTTCATATTGATTTTCTTTAGTGTTCCCTGGAAAATTTTCATCATATATCACTTCGATAACTCCTGCTTGAATGATGCTTTTAGCGCACCTGGAGCATGGTATCCAAGGTGTGTAAATAGAGCATCCTTTTGATGATATTCCATTTCTTGCGCAGTGTAATATGGCATTTTCTTCAGCATGATTGGAGGAAAGATATTTATAATTTTTATCAGTATATCTGTTTAACTTATCGTCAATATTCCTGGGCAAACCATTATAACCTGTTGAGATAATTTCTTTATCTACACCAACAATGACAGCTCCTACTCTTGTGCTAGGATCTTTGCTCTTCATTGAAATTAAATAAGCTAAGGTCATAAAGTACTGATCCCAAGAATAATTTTTTATCATAATGTACGACTACCTAGTTTATAATAAATAGATATCCTATAATTTAAGATTATAAAAGATAAAATAAAGTAATTATGTTAATTAGTGGCTATGAGTGATTACAGCTTGACCAGAAATTATGACTCTGTTATCTAGGTTCCTGCATTTAAGCACCCCACCTCTTTTTGAAGCCTGATATGCTACCATTGTATCTTTTTTTAACTTTTTAGCCCAATATGGTATCAATCTACAATGGGCAGATCCACAAACTGGATCTTCATCAATCCCAACAGAAGGTGCGAAATATCTTGATATAAAATCATATTCCTCATCTTTAGAAGTGATTAGTAATGCTCTGTACGGAAGTGATGAAATTAATTTTAAGTTAGGCGTAAAATTTTTTACTTCGCTATTATATTTCAATTCTACAAATAGTATGTTCTCTGAAATTCCTAGATAAATAGTATCTAGATTTTTCAGAATTCTATCAATAATTTTATTAGATTTAGCTTCTACTACTTTGATACTCGGGAAATTTAAATTTATCCATTCATCTGTTCTAGAGGCTGTAAATATATTTCCTGCATTAAAAAATTTTATTTCTCTATGTTTTTCAATTATATTATTTTTATATAATATATGTGCGGAAGCTAATGTTGCGTGAACACAAATTGGAGCTTCAGATACAGGTGTAAACCAGCGTATGTCAAAGTTATTATCTGATGTTCTTTTTAGAAATGCCGTTTCTGAAATGTTATTTTTAGTTGCTATTCTCTGCATTTCAGCAAGATCTAAAAAATTATCTACAATACAAACTGCTGCAGGGTTACCAGAATTTATGTTGTTGGCGAAGGCATTAACAAATTCAATTATCATCGATTTCGTTATAATTTAAGACATAGCCAACAGACCTTATTGTCTTGATTGCTTCAAATTTAGTATTGCTAGACCTGCTTATGGATTTGCGTAATCTAGTTATGTGAACATCTACAGTTCTTTCCTCAACAAATGTTTTGGCTCCCCATATTTTATTCATCAAAGTTTTTTTTGATATAATTTTTTCAGGATTCTCTAAAAAAAATTGAAGAAATTGAAATTCAATTGGTGCTAATTTCAATTCCACATTATTTTTATATGCTTTATATTTTTCATGATCAATTTTTATGTCACCATATACTAAATTTTCTTTAGAAAATAGAGGTCTAGCTCTTCTAAGTAAGGCATTTATTCTTGCGACTAATTCTGAGTTATTAAATGGTTTTGCTATATAGTCATCAGCTCCAATGTTAAGTCCAGTAACCTTTTCAAAATCTTCATTTCTTGATGATAGCATTAATATTGGAATCGTTGAAGTAGCAGGTGTTTTTCTTAGGTCCGCACATATTTCTAGACCAGATTTTCCTGGCAATAGCCAATCTAAAATAATTAAATCTGGTTCATGTTTTTTGATAGTTTCAACTGCCTCTATGCCATCACTTAGTATGGTGACAGTGAAATCTTTTTGTTCTAGATATTGTTTTATAGTATAAGAGATTTCTGGTTCGTCCTCAATAACAAGGATGTTTGCCTTTATATTCTTTTTCATATCCCTTAAAAACATGGTGCCGGATGTCTGATTTGAACAGACGACCTACCGCTTACAAGGCGGTTGCTCTACCGCTGAGCTAATCCGGCAATTTTTATTTTTATTTCGTTATTATCCCTAATATCTTTAAAAATTATGATTTGTCAACTTGAAATGATTTTAAATGCTTATTTATATAATATTTTAGCGGTGTTAAATTAATTTTTAATGCATCAGCTAAATTCTCTTCATTCACCGTATTATTGATCAATAACAAATCCACTTCTTCCGGAGTGATGGGAAAATTTTTAATAAATTTTGATAAATGTGACAACAATTTGATAATATTATAATTAATAGGAAGATAATGGGGTTTTTTATTAAAGTTTTGAAAAATGTAATTTAGTATTTCCAAAAAAGTCAATTTATCTGGGCCCCCTATTTCCAAAATCTTTCCGTTAAAGGATTGATTATTAGTTAGAAGAGTTTTGCATATAGCGTCAGCTAAATCTTCTACAAAAATTGGTTGAAAAAAAACATGACCTTTATTGATTAAAGGAAGTATTGGTAAAATTTTAATTAAATTAACCAAATTATTAATAAATTTATCATTATTGCCAAATACGACGCTAGGTCTTATTATAGTGGCATTTGGGTAATTTTGTAATAATTCACTCTCCCCGTTTAATTTTGTTTTTGCATAAAAAGATATTCTATGAGTTTTATCAATACCTAGGGCGGATATGTGAATTAATTTTTTGATTGAATATTTTGTTGCATAATGAGCTATTTGTTTGGGAATATCTATATGTAATTTTTTAAATGATTTTTGCTTATCTTCTCTTAAAGTTCCAATTAAGTTTATTATATAATCTGAATTGCTACATATGTTTTTGTAAAAATCCTTGCTATCATTAAATTTGATAGTGCATATTTGACCTGGAAATCCGCATAAAAATAGATTATCATGCTTACTAAAGGTATTTTGTATCACATTGATTTTAATGTCCAATTTAGCCAAATTTTTCACCAAATTACTTCCAATAAATCCGTTACCACCAAATACAGAGATAGTTGATTTTTTATCGATCATAATAATTTTTACTTATTTATTTAAATTAATATTTACGCTAAAAAATATATAAAACAAGACGATATTTCTTGCAAATTTATACTTTGCTTATTAATCTCATGTAAAAGCGTTTATATAACTATAAAAATAAAATGATTACACTTCAAAGCCTACCTTATTCAAGAGACTTATTAAAGCCAACTCTTTCAGATGAAACTATAGATTTTCACTATGATAAACATCATAAAGGATATGTAGATAAGCTTAATAAATTGATTCATGAAACTAAATATGAATCTAAAGATTTAGAAGAAATCATTAAAGAATCGTATGTTTATAAAGAGCATTTGGTGTTTAATAATGCAGCGCAAATTTGGAATCACGATTTTTATTGGAAATCTATTACTAAGTACAAAGAAGTTAATTTACCTTCAGATGATTTGTTAGAGATGATCAATGAAAACTTTACGAGTTTAGATGATTTTTATACCGCATTTATTAATGCAGGTGCAACATTGTTTGGAAGTGGTTGGATTTGGTTGATACAGGATCCTGATACTTTAAAATTGGAAATAATGCAATCTAAAAATGCAGATAATCCGTTGATATATAATAAAACAACGATTTTAACAATAGATGTGTGGGAGCACGCATATTACATTGACTATAAAAATGATAGGTTAGGTTATTTAGATAAAATTGTGAAATTTAATTTAAATTGGGATTTTGCAAAAAGCAATATTACGTTTGAACAACCAGAATGAATTTTAAAAAATTTTTTAAAAAAAATACAGATACTATTGCCAAAGTAGAAAGCGATGTAGGTAATTTTATTGCAAGTAATAAGGAATTGAAAAATTGGAAGGATGACAGATATCAATCAACAGTCATTCAAAGGAACTTATTATTGCTACTTCTATTAGCCTGTTTTGTACTTATTATCATTTCTTTGTCTACGATAAGGTATTTAAAAAACACCCAAAGCATTGATCCTTTTGTGATTGAGATTGAGAAAAAAAGTGGTGTGCCAACCGTTGTAAAGCCTCTATCTATTCAAACATACTCAGCAAACGAAGCTATTAAAAGATATTTTGTAATGAAATATATAAGAGCTAGAGAGGGGTATTTTTCAGAAACTTTTAATGAAAATTATACTAATGTAGTTAGGGTTTTATCAAGTTCGGATGTGTATTATGGTGATTATAGAAATAAATTTGGTTACAATAACCCTTCGAGTCCGCGTAATTTATATGGAAGTGGCTCATATAGAACGGTGGGGTTAAAGTCCATTATATTTCCGTCGGCAACCTCTGCACAGGTCAGAATTAATTTAATGGTGAGTGGGCAAGTTAACCTCTCTATGGATAAGATTATATATATGGAATTTGATTATTTTAATTTAAATATGAACGAGGCGGATAGGTTGATAAACCCGCTTGGATTTCAAGTAACTTTGTTTAGGATGAATGATGAAAATAATTAAGAAATTATTGACGAGATTGCCACTGATAACAATTTGTTATCTATTTTTTATTAGTAATATTTTTGCAATAGATAATCCTATTTCTACTGATAGTAGGATAAAAACGCTCATTTATAATCCAAATGAAATTTTTAGAGTAGTTGTACATTATAATTTTCAAACTAGTATTGAGTTTGAAAAAAACGAAGAAATCAAAACTATATCTACGGGTAATAGT
>CAJQNX010000062.1 GCA_905479795.1 uncultured Candidatus Midichloriaceae bacterium
AAATGAAGTTAATTCATTATCATACCAAATTTGTTTCAATTCTGATTTTAGATCATGAAAATCTTTATTTTTTTCTAAAATTATTTCATTTACTCTGACAATACAAAATTTATTTTCATCAATTGGAAATATTTCACTTTGTGCATTTAATTTTGTATTAAAAACATTTTCTACAAACAATTTACTTCTAGTAATATCACTATTTTCATCAATAAAATTAACAATTTCTGCTGCATTTAATTTTTGATCATAATCTTTAGCAATTGATTCTAAATTTTTACCCTGCTTTAATTCATTTTGAATGTTTTTAACAGTAGTTAAAAAGTTATTGAATTGTATATCCTTTAAATATTCTTTTTTTAATAAATCTTTTACTTCATCAAAGCTTTTCTTTTTTTCTGGAATTATTTTTTCAATTTTAAAAATGTATAATCCAAGCGGCGTTTCAATTATTTCACTTATTTCACCTGCTTTAAGTTTAAATAGCTTTTCTGAAATATCATTATCAAAGTCCTCTGTTGTTATGGTTCCTAAATTATAATTATAAAAATTTGGGGCATATCGTTTTGCAATTTCTTTAAACTTCTCTCCTTTTATGATCTGATCTCTTGCTTTTTTAGCATCATCTAGTGAGCTAAATTGTATTTGCTTGATATCTCTTTTTTCTGAATCAGTAAATAAAAAACTCTTTTCGTTATAAATTTTTCTTAAATTTTCTTCGTCTATTTTATTAGACTTATCTTTAAAAAATTCTGAAGAAATTAATACATACTCTACATTACGCTTTTCTGGAATTATAAATCTCGCTTTATTTTTTTCATAAATTAACTTTAGTTGAGAATTATCTACTTTATTAGGAATTTTGAATGCAGAAAATGGTATTTTTATTAACTCCACATCTCTAGTTTGTAATATGTCCTGTAAAACAACTTTAGTTAGGCCAGGAATGATAGCCTTATTTGTTGACACTGAATCTATAAATGCAATTCTTATAATATCTTCTTTTAATTTATCAATAAATCCCTGCTCTGATACTCCATAACTCTTGATTACTTGATCAAATATATCTTTATCAAATCTATTGTTTTTAAAAAATATGGGGATTTTTAAAATCTCTTTTTTAACCATATTATCATTAGCTACTATTCCCAATTTTTTTGCTTCTAGTAAAATTAAAGTGCTGTCAATGATATTTTGTAATATATCTCCCTTTAACCTATTGATATCATTTTGAGATAAATCCCTACCATATTTAAGTCTGGACTCCTTGATGCCTTCTTGAAATATTTTATCAACATAAAAAAAGGAGTATTCAACGTCTGCAATTTTTAGTGCATATGCTAATTCCTTCTTGTTAAAGACACCTCCTAAGCCACTAAAAACAAACGCTAATATTAGTATTAGTAGTAAAAACTTTATAACATTTTTAAACAACTTATTTTGAATCACTGGCTTTACTTTGAGGTAAATTCACATCAATTGATTTTAGTTTTTTATTTATTTCTTTGATGACTTCATCTGTAATCTCTATAGATTCATCATTGTAGAGCACCATCCCTTTATCCAACGCTACTGTCATGTGCTTTTTCTCAGATAAATTTTTAATAATGTCTGCTAAATTATCATTCAAAACTTTATTAACATTATTAAATTCCTTTTCAAGATTGACTCTTTGATCGTAAAACTTTTTTTGCAAAATTTTCGCTTCCTTAGTTAATTCTTCTCTTTTTTTATTGTATTCCTTTGCTGCTACAACATTTTTTTTGTTCTCTAAATCTTCTGCTTTTTTAGAAAACTTCTCTTGCATTTCTCCAGCTTCTTTTTCAGATTTATTAAATTCACCTTCTATCACTTTTTTTGCTTCAACATAAGCAGTACAGTTTTCAATTATTTTATTTGTATCTATCACTCCAATTTTGACTTCAGCGTGAAGTTCACTTATACAAAATCCCAATAAAAAAAGCGGTAAAAATCTCAAAAACTTCATTTTAAACTCCAAAAAATATAATTACTAAAAGTTCGTTCCAATACTAAATCTTACTCTTGACGTCTTGTCAAATGATTCTTTTCTATATGGCGTGCCATAATCCAATCTTATAAAGCCAAGAGGCGAATCCCACACTAAACCAACACCGTATGATGCTCTGATTTTTTTGCTAGTATTGATATACTCAGAATTCAATTTTCCACCCTCACATAATGGTTTGGAACTAACATCAGGATCATTAACGTTAGTACATGCACAATCTTTTCCTTCACATTTGTATTTTGCTGCATCAGTATCGTATAAGGTGCCAAAATCAGTAAAAACAGCTCCTTTCATTCCAAACTCCTCTGGCAATCCTAAAGGAAATTGTATTTCGGCGGTACCTGCAAAAAACGTGTTGCCTCCAAGTGAGTCTTGATCATTATTTTTGTCATATTTTTTTACCCGTGGCCCTATGCCTGATACATCAAAACCTCTGATATATTCCTCTCCGACAAAGAAGCTGTCATTAATGTTAACGTTATTACTACCAATCCCCCTGATATTACCTGCTCTTCCAATCAAATTTAAAATGATGCTGTCTTTATATAATGGCTTAAAATAACTTGCATGCAGCAGATTTTGTAAGTATTTCACGTTACCACCAACTCCAGCAAAATTTTGTGTAAATTTAATGAGATAACCTTTTGTAGGGCTAATCCTGCTATTTAATTTATCATATGAAATTGAGTGACCAATGGAAGACACACGTGTTTTATTTGGCTGAGCTTTTAAAAACATTGACGCATCTTTACTTTTATCTGATTTTTCATTTTTTATAGAATAGTTAATATTATGATATAAATATTCGTTAATATCATAACCCATTCTGAGCGTCAAACCCTTACTTTTAGCACTAAAAGAACTTTGACTTGATTTATCTTGAGATGTTGTAAAAATATCAAATCCGACTGCTAAATTACGATCCATAAACTTTGGTTCAGTAAAGCTGAAAGATATATCTGAGCTTTTTTTAGCCTTGCTAAAATCAAATTCCACAATCTGTCCCTTACCTAAAAAATTATATTCAGATAAAGTTGTTGAACCTATTGCACCTGACGCAGTATTATAACCAATTGCAAAGCGCATAGAGCCTGTAGATGTTTCCTTTACCTTGATATCCAAATCTAATTTATCATATTCAGAGGTTGGCTGATTCTCAAACTCGACTGTGCTGAAGTAACCTAAATTAGCAATCTTTTGCTTAGATCTTTGAATTTTTGATAAATTGAATGGATCACCCTCATAGATTTTTAATTCCCTTCTAATAACCCTATCTAAAGTCCTTGTGTTGCCAATAATATTGATGTTTTTAACAAAGTATTTTGAGGTTTCATTAATAGTGTATTTTACGTCTACTGTTTTATTTTTTTCGTTCCTATCCAAAGTACGGTCTACATCTATAAAAGTATATCCCTTGTTTCCCATAAATGTTGTCATTTGATATGTGGTTTTATCAATTAAGGATTCATTGAATATTTCTCCCTCTTTGTAACTAACAAGTTTTTTTAATTCTGATTTTTCAATATCCTTTATTTGACAATCAATCGATGATTTACCAAAATTAAATTTCTCACCCTCGCTAATAATGTATGTTAATAAGAATGATTCTCCATTAGGAGTAATTTCTGAAGTAGAGGATTGAATTTTAAAATTAGCATACCCTTCTTGCATGTAACGCTCCTTAAGTAGCTCTTTATCCAACATAATTCTATCTTGATCATATAAATCACTGGAAGAAAACAACCTATACCAAGCCGCTTCTTTTGAAGCAATGATTCTTAATAATTCCTTTTGAGAAAATGCTTTGTTGCCATAAAAAATTATTTTTTTAATCTTTGGCTTTTCTCCTTCATTGATAAGAATTGTTATATCAACTGAATCTTGCCCGTGTTTTTTAGACGTTGAATAAGTTGAGGCGGAAAAATAACCCATTTTTTTATAAGTTGATTCTATTCGCTTAACATCACTATCTAATTGAAATTTCGAATAAATATTACCTTCTTTAATTTGCAGCTCCTTTTTAATTGTAGCTGATTTTAGCTTTTTGCTACCCTCTATGGTAATTTTTCTAACTATTGAATTTTCTTCAATTTTTATAGTTATAATATTTTTCGAATTTTGTTTAATTGATATATTGGAAAAAAATCCTTGAGAATATAAATTCTTAACTGATTTATCAATATTTTCTTGGGTAATCTTGCCCCCTAGTTTGAAATCCAAATAATATAAAATGGTATTGGTGGGGACTCTTTTGTTACCAATGACTTCAATTTTTTGAACATTTTCAAATGCTGCAACATTTAAAAATTGCAATAAACAAATAAATATAAAAACGAAATTTCTAACTACGTTCATAATGCTTTTAGCCCAACAATAATTTTAATTTTTTAAAAAACTCTATAGCCTTCAAATCATTCCAAAAAGCTATAGACATCAATCCCATTAGCATAAAAAAACCAACCTTAAAACAAAGAGCCTGAATTTTATAATGAATAGGTCTTCTGATAATCGCCTCGATTCCATAGAAAAATAAATGCCCTCCATCTAACATAGGTATTGGAAATAAATTTATTAGACCCAAATTAAGGGATATAATTGCAACAAAATACAATATTGCTATAAAGCCCTGATTTGCCATACTTTCAGAGTATAAAGCAATTTTTATGGGACCACCAATATCTTCTGTCCCACGCTTTAGGGTTATCATCTGCCAAATAGCCTTCAAAAACATGCACGACATATCTCTTACTTGGTAAAAAGAATTTTTAAAGGATTCTATTAATCCCACTTTTCTAAAAGAAAATTTTTCAAAAGCAACTCCAATCATACGTGTTTTAGCAGTTTCTCCAAATATATTTGTATACTCTTCCTCCTTAGGTAAGATATTTACACTTAAATAAGATTTTTTGCGAATCACGCCTATTTCTACGCTTAAATTTTCATTTGCATCTAATTTTGATTTTAAATCAATTATAGAATCTATTTTATCTCCATTAACATCACTGATTAAGTCTCCAATTTGCAAACCTGCAATTTGAGCTGGAGATTTTTGCTGTATACCGGTGATCTCTGATTTAAATTCTTTGACGCCACTATGCATTGATATAATGATAAAAATAGCGATTGTTAGGAGATAATTAGCAAGCGGCCCTCCAAAGACAATTAAAGATTTTTGCCATAACTTTTTATGATGAAAAGATAACTTTTTTTCTTTTTCTGAAAGAGTATCTATTTTCTCTTTATCCGGAGTGCTTGCAGCCCCTTCATCTCCATACATTCTAACATAACCTCCAAGAGGTATAAGGGCAATTTGCCAAATAGTATCTTTACTATCTTTCCACTTTATTAGAGGCTTTCCAAATCCTATTGAGAATACTTCAATTTTCACCCCAAACAATCTAGCAAATAAAAAATGTCCTAATTCATGAATAAACACAATTGGCGTTAAGATAACTAAAAACCAAAACAAGGGTTTTACTGATGTATACATAATAAATAAGGCTGGAGCTATAATTAATAGCCAAAATAAAGCTTTCATTGAAATATAAAATATTTATTGAATCTACTAAATAGCAATAAATGAACAACTTTACAATTGAAAATTTCAAACAAATGATTGCTTTTTAGTTTGATAGCTTTAAAATCTCAATAAGGCTATAATAAGTTATCAAAATTTCTATTTAGAATTATGCATAAGATGAGATACATATTTTTTATTACACTAGTTTTTCCTATCATTTTTAGTGGGTGCTCAAAAAAAAATACCAACTATGGAACAACTGAAAAAAACTTTCAAAATAAACAATCTCCTAGAGATAATGAATTTATTATGAATGGAGGGTATAAAATAAAAGTACCGAAGAATCCATTTATTAGCTCTAAAGAAGCTGTGGAAGTTTATAATAAAAATAGTAAAAATTCTCTTGCAGATGTTCCTAAAGTGCCAGAAAATTTGAAGAAAAGCTAAAATTTTATATAATAATGGATAACAATGACATTATTAGAATTAAAAGATTTTAACAGCGAAATTGAAAAAGTCGCCTCACTATTAAGAGGCAAATTTAATGTTATGCCTAAATTTGGTGTTGAAATTGAGTTTTATCTGAGGCATAAGATTGGTAAGTTAGCTAATGCAGAGCAGATTAATGCATTTAAGAAAGAGCTTGAAAAATTCAGTCTAACGATCTCTGATGAGAAGGGGTTAGATCAATTTGAAACTCAGCTTAAAGCTTCAAGCCACTACTCGCAACTAATCCAATTAATTAAAGATACTAAACTTGATTTACAAAAAATTGCAAATAAGTTACACCTAAAAATCATATTTAGTCCGAAGCCATTTGTTGGAACATATGGTTCTAGCATGCATTTTCATCTAAGTTTATATAATAAGCATAATGTATTTTCTGAAGACACCATAAGTACAAATAAATTTCTTAGCAATGTTATTAATTCAATTCTCTTAATGCTAAATCAATCAATTTATCTGTTATGTGGAGATGATTTGGAAGAATACAATAGATTTATGCCAAACTTTATGGCGCCGGTAAATTTAAGTTGGGGAAATAATAATCGAACCACAGCCATAAGAATTCCAGATAGCGACATCAATAGTAGAAGATTGGAATTTAGAGTTCCTTCTGCTTCATGCGATCCACAGAAAGTTGTTTTTTTCTTACTTGTTGCAGTTTTAAATGCCCTAACTAATCCAAAAGCAACAATAGACAGGGTATATGGCAATGCAGCTGATCCGCAATATAAATTCAATGATTTATTTACCAATCCAGCCGCTGCAAGGGATAGTTATACTTTAGACGAAATTTATTCTAAATTATGTATTTAATGTGTTTTTTTATGTACCATTTAGGTAAATCTTTATAATATTTGATAACAATTCAACAGCTTCTTCATATGGTCTTTGAAAACTATTTCTACCAATTATTGAGCCATTGCCACCACCTTTATTAATAGCATCTACTTCCTTATATATCTCATCTTCTGTTTTTGCAGAGCCTCCTGAAAACACCACTAATCTTTTGCCAGCAAAGGCAACCTGCATAATATGTGCAACACGATTTTTCAGATTTTTATACACATTCATTTCTTTTGAATAAATACTTACGGCTGATTGATCTTCTATATCTTCAGATGGTAATTTTATTTTAATTATATTGGCGCCAATTAATGCTGCAATATGTGCTGCATAAGCAATAATATCTAAAGCTGTCTCTCCTTTTTTACTTAAATCTCCCCCTCTTGGATATGACCATACGATAGCAGCAAGTCCATATGATTTTGCCTCTGCAATCATTTCTGAAATTTCCTGTATCATTTCAAGTGAATTATCTGATCCTGGATATACCGTAAAACCAATTGCAGTACATCCCAAATAAACAGCATCCTGTATATTTCCTGTAATAGATTGATTGGGTTCGATATCCTTATGCATCAGGGAATTTGAGTTATTGGCTTTAAGTATTAATGGGATTGTTCCGCGAAATTCATCAGAAATTGCTTCAAGCATTCCCTTTGGTGCAGCGTATGCATTTAAACCTGCATCTAATGCCAATCTCACATGATATTCTGGATCGTACGCTGCTGGATTTACTGCAAAACTCTTAGCTGGGCCATGCTCAAAACCTTGATCAACTGGCAAAATTAGCATTTTACCAGTACCAGCTAATTTACCACTCATCAAAATTTTTACTAAATTAGACTTAACGGCAGGAGATTCACTCTCGTAGCCTTTTAAAATTTTTTTTACATTTTCAGTTAGGTACATATAAATTCTTTTCAAAAACTTTTTTGAATGCTATTTGAATGCCAGTATATTTTCAACATAAAATTATATCAGCAATTTATATTATACCCATCAAAAATGAAATTACATGGTTTAAATGGTCTGAAAATTATTATTGATTCTACATCTCATCCATTATATTAGCCCACTTATTTTGAAACGTATTGCAAAAACAACTCTCCAATACTAATTCATCAAAATTTTTACATTTCTAATAATACGTTATAATCCAACAATTACTGAGCTTGCTCACCTATTAAATTACTCATGCCATCTGTATATACGACTATTTCTGATTCAATTTTAGTATTATTCACTAATTGTGTTGCTGATAAATGCGTTGATATTTCAAGGTATGTTTGGTTTTCTTCTAGATTTATAAAATCAAAAGAAAGTACTTATTTTTGATTCTTCTATTTCCTCCCTGTTTTCCTCTAATTTTTCTTGAATCTCTTCCTCTGTGTAGTTTGATTATAAGCACTTTGAAATGCATCTTCAGAAGTTTAACCATCTTAATAGACAATGCTTCAAGGATGTCCAAGACTCCAGCCTTAGGAAATAGGTCAATTAATTTATCCTTTATTATGGACATACTTTTATTTAAGGTAATTGGCATTAAAACTTTTTATTCCTCTTTGCCATTTTCTAAATCATTAGGTATTTCTTGTTGTTCATTTTCTAATATGTCAAATATTGAAGTTGAATCTAATGATTCTGGTGGTGATATAATATTATCTATCACTTTTGCATTTAATTGATTATTTGCATAAGTATATTCAAGGTTATTGCTTTTAAAATTCTCAAGGATATATTTTTTATCTTGAAGAAAATCTTTTTCTTCAGTTATATCTCCAGTTTCTTGATCAACATAATTTTTACTGATCGAATCTGGTGCTTCAAATTCTCTATCTGGAATAAAGTTTAAATTTTTTAAAAAATCAACAAAAATTGGCAATGGAATATTAGAGCCTGCTGCATATTTCCCCATATCTTTGGGGATATCATATCCTACAAATACACCAATTGTTATATCTGGTGTCATGCCTATAAACCATGTATCAAAGCTATTATTCGTTGTTCCAGTTTTTCCTGCAATAGTTCTTTTTAGCACCTTAGCTCTTCGAGCTGAGCCCCTTTGCACCACACCCTCCAGTAGTGAAAGAATTTGGTAGTTAGAGCCATCATCAGTTACTTTTTTGCCCAAAAATCCAATTTCAGGATCTAATTTTTGCTCATTTACTTCTTTTTGTAGATAAGTGAGAGAATTATTTTTGTGATATAGATCTTTGGGTGCATATAATAATTCCCCATGTCGATTATATACACTGTCTATCAATTTCGGTTGCTTAATCACACCATTATTTGCAATGCTTGCATAAGCATTAGTCATTTTAAGTAAGGTAGTTTCGTATGCACCTAGTGCCATAGAATAATTAGGTTTGATACTTGAATTATAAATTAGATATCTTTTAGCTACTTCAGCTAACTTCTCTAGACCTATGCCTAATACCAGCCTTAATGTAGATAGATTTCTGGATTTTTCAAATGCAGTTCTTACTGTTATCAATCCATAATATTTATCTGAATAATTTTTTGGTTTCCAAATCGGCATACCATTTCCTAAATCTATCTCAAGTGGCTCATCTAAAACTAATGTATTAGGTGGTATATTTTGCTCAAAAGCTGCGAGGTATAAAAATGGTTTAAAAGCTGAGCCTGGTTGCCTTTGAGCTTGAGTTACTCTATTGAACTTACTTTGGTTATAGTCGTATCCACCAATTAATGCTAAAATTTTACCAGATATGTTCTCAATAACCACCATACCTCCGTTAATTTCTGGTATTTGTTCCAATATATATTGTCCATTAACGGTTTCATCAAGTAGTACAACATCTCCTAGTGAAAATTTTTGTTTTAGCTGCGTTGCTAAAGATGTATTTTTATTTAAAATCCATTCCAGTGAAAATTTTGATAACTTGATCTCCTTTTCATTCTGTAGTGTTACATTGAGGCTATCTTTATTTATTTTTGTAATAACTCCCAATAAGTAATGGTCATGATAATTATTTTTAGCAACTTTTTTTAAATTTGAGATAATATCATTTTTTATATTAATTTTTGCTAATGCCCCCCTCCAACCTCTTTTTTTATCATAACTTCTCAACCCCTTTCTTAATGAATTTTGGGCAGCAGCCTGTAAGTCTAAATTTATATTAGTGTTAACGACCAATCCCTTTGAATAAACGCCCTTTTCATCAAATAAATCCAGCAACTCTGATTTAACGGCACCTGTATAATAATTTTCATACTTATTATTTCTAATTGGAGAATGACTAAGTTGTATTGGAGAATTTATAGCATCTGCTCTCTCCTTGAAAGCTATAAAGCCCTCTTCTTCCATTCTTTGTATCGCCCAATTTCTACGCTCTAAAGCTCGGTCATAATTTTTATAGGGATTTAAAGTAGAGGGAGCCTTTGGTAATGAGGCTAATAGTGCAGCTTCTTCAATATTAATTTTATCCAAGCTTTTGCCAAAATAATTATAAGCTGCAACATAAATTCCATAAGAATGGTGCCCAAGATATATTTGGTTTAAGTATATCTCCAGTATCTTCTCTTTAGAAAATGAGTTACTTATTCTGTAGGCTAAAATTGCCTCTTTTAATTTTCTAACAAAACTCCGTTCATTAGTTAAGAAAAACCCTTTAACAACCTGTTGAGTGATAGTAGAGCCGCCTACTAATCTTTTATTTCTTCCTATATTTAAGATATTTTGTAAAGATGCACGCAAAATACTTGTTAAATCAACACCCTGATGCTCAAAAAAATTTTTATCCTCGGCAGCTATAAATGCACTTATAATGATCTTGGGTATTTTATCATATCCGACATACACTCTTTTTTCTGATGCATATTCATCTAAAATTTCACCTTTTGGATCATACAATCTAGTAATTCCAGATGGCATGTAACCTGACAATTCTTCATAATCAGGAATATCTTGAAAAAAATTTGCAAAGAATACTAAGCTTAAGAAACCTAAGGCAATAATAAAAGTAAAAATAATAAAAAATATAAAAATCAGCTTATTTGTAAATTTACTCATCAAAAAAATATAGAAATATAGTATTACTAATGCTTGTTTTTAACATTTCTTTTTTAATTTTAAAGAAAAATTTGATATAAGATAAGATTTTATTAAAATCTACTATCTGCACTTTCAGCGCATCCTAATGAGTAGTGGGAAGGTTTGCTTGATGATAAGGATGCGCTAAATATGCGATCACTCCTACGGCTACTTTGAGTTATAGTACCGCATCTAAATCATATACACAACCTTTAG
>CAJQNX010000063.1 GCA_905479795.1 uncultured Candidatus Midichloriaceae bacterium
TAGGACCACATAAATTCAATTATGGAGAAATTGAAAAAAAGAATCGAATTGGAATCACAAATGGATTAGCTTATACTGAAGCAGGGGGTGATTTACTTGCAATAGAAGCCGTTAAATACAAAGGTAAGGGTAATATTAAGATTACTGGCAAATTAGGGGATGTAATGAAGGAATCTGTTCAGGCAGCCCATAGTTATATTCATTCAAGAGCAAAAAATTACGGAATTAAGGAAGATTTATTTCAAAAATTCGATGTTCATGTTCATGTGCCTGAAGGAGCAACTCCAAAAGATGGGCCTTCAGCTGGCATAGCAATCTCTACTTCCATTGTTTCCATATTTACTGAAATACCAGTAAAAAAAGATATCGCAATGACAGGTGAAATTACTTTAAGTGGTAATGTTTTACCTATTGGTGGATTAAAGGAAAAATTACTAGCAGCCCTAAGAGCTGGCGTTAAAACAGTTATTATACCTAAGGAAAACTATAAAGATATGCAGGAAATGCCAAAAGAAGTAAGTGAAAATATGAACACTATATTTGTCGAATCTTTTGATGAGGTGATTGAACATGCACTAGAGAAGAAGATACAAATTATTCCTGATAAAATTTGCGAAAATTTGACAGAAGACAAACATAACCAAGTATTCCAAAAACACTAATAATATATACTATATTTAAAAATATAATGATAGATGCAATTATAAAATCTGTGCTTGAAAAATTAGATGAGCTTAAAGCGGAGAATGTCAAAATTATCAATCTCGAAAAGAAAAATTTATTATTTAGCAAAGCAATATTAGCAACGGGTAGTTCCTCAAGACATGTATTGAGCTTATCAGATAATATAAGCGATTTGCTAAAGCAAAAATATAAAATATATACTAGAAGTGAAGGTCATGCTTCTAGTGAGTGGATTTTAATCGATGCAGAAAAATTTATAATAAATATTTTTCAGAAGGAAGCTCGAGAAAAGTATAATTTAGAAGAAGTTTGGAAAAGATAGCTTAACCAAATTTAATTTTATATATTTAGAAGTAAAAATAGAAAGCTAGATGTAAATCTAGCTTCTAAAAATTATTTCCATGTTATCTATAAAAGTACGTGTTCTAATTCGCTGTAATAAGTGCTATCTACGTAGTTATCATTAATAAATTCATTCTCATCTGAATATGGATCGCTACCCTCTATCTCACTCAAATTAGATTTTAAACTATACGAAGCTGATGCAATACTAAAAATGGCTTTCAGTTCATCAATATAGTATTCTTTGAACAACTCATTTCCACCACTTACGAACGTACTTTTAGTTGCAAATTTCATACTAGATAATTTAAACCCTTCGTAACCAATTGTCAAAATACCTGCCATAATTTTTACTGGAGTTTTTAAGTTACTAACTAATGAATAAGCTCCATTTTTAAAATAATCAAAATATCCAATTTTATTAACTTCAAGATCATTTGTAATTAAGCTATTTGCAGATAAAATATTCGCAACTTTATGTATTAAATCTTGATTATCAGCAATGTATTTTTGGGCAATGTCTTGGAGATGTTCTATATTTTCTTCAGAATTATCATCTAATGAATTCATCTTATCTGAAATTATTGGATTTAATCTGTAATAATTTTCGCCAAATAATTCTTGAGATAACTGCTGATTATTTAATGACGAAGATTCAAGTGCTATATCAAGTATATTATTTTTAGTAAATAACCAATCTAAGATTCCAAAATTTTTATAACTGCTCTGATTAGTGTGTGTTGCCTTTCCTGTACCCAGTGAAATTACAATTAAATTATCTAAATCAACTAAATCCTCGATTGTGCTATTTTTTACCATGTCTACATAGCCTGAGATTGTTGAGGTATTACTAATAACAGCACCATCAATATAAAAATCATCATTTATTTGTTTTGGATTAAAATAGTATGGGGCTGATATACTTGCACCTAAAATATCTTTTAATAAGGCATCTTCATTTGAATTTTTTAATGCTTTTAGAGTTGAGCATACTTTAGGGCTATAATCATTTAAATTAAAAGCAGTAATTGAAGTAGATTTAATTTCAGATAATTTAATATTTTTGAAAGTTTTTTCCAGCAAATTATCTAATCCACTTCTACTATACTTTGCATCAAATAATCCCCAACCTTTTTCACTAAAGATATTTTTTGAATTACTATTTGTCATATTTAATATTTCTTGAGAGGTATGTAAAGGTCTTCCTGCTTCATCTTTTAGCGCTAAATTAGCCACTATTAATGCTCCAGCTGAAGTTCCAGTAAAGTAGTCTATATTTTCCGATATAGGGTGCCCCACTAGTTTTTCAATTTCATTTAAAATTGTAATGGGTATCACACTTTTTACCCCCCCACCATCTATTGAGAGTAATATATTTGTTTTATTAGTCATAGTCACTTCCACAAAATAGTTCTATATATTTGATGGTAACTTTTACACAACCGCAAGTAAAGTTAATTTTATTATATATCTTTTAGAAATTAGTCAAAAATATCATTATTTTTTAGATTTAATATACTAAACTCCTACTATATGAGTTAAAAAATAGAAAATCAGATAATCATAGAAAGACAGCACTTGATATTATTTTATTACTAAATTATGATTACCTAAATAAGGCATAGTTTCTGTTTTGTTGAAGGAATTAGTGTAACATCCTGTTAACTGCATCTATTATATCTATAATTCATATAAATATAACGATTCCGGTTACATTCAATGCTTAAATTTATTACATTAAGTTTTTTTGTCTCTTTCTTTGCATTATCTGGGTGCAATAAAGAAATAAATGAAGTTACTTTGACCTCTACAGATAAAAATCAAATATTTAATTCAGGATATAGTAGAAAAGAAATTAATAATACATCTAAAACTAAAGATACGCCTGTGAAATCTAAAAAGATATCGCAATCCATTACTGAACACCTACTATCAGAAAGAGATGGATATTTAAATATGTACGCTGAAGAGATGAAAGATATGAAATATGATAGAAAAAAATATTTAGAAGGAATAATAAAAAATCTGGTGATTTGAACAATTTCTAAAAACAAGATAATTAGATAGTGATCATTGAAAGCTGCTAACTCAATAATTATTTTGAAAAAAATTACTGGGTTGTAATAATTTTCATAAATATAGATAATACTTTTTATAAATAATGCTTGCTAAAAATTTTACAAAGCTAAAAAACAGAGAATCAGGTCTAGTATACTCTGCACCATAACTAAAGTGGCTTAGTTGCAAAGCTATATTTTAAGGTGATACATAAAGTATAGGTGCTCTAATAAAGCTTATACCTCACATACAAATTAAAAGTTTGCTCTTCTTAAAGATATTGCTCCTTTAGAAGGATATTATAGCTATGCAGCTTTTTTAGAAGATTTAATTAATCCTTTATATTATGCGACAGAGTATACGACAGAATATATTTTTTATATTATTGAGAAAATGGTGGGTCTGGGTGGACTTGAACCACCGACCTCACGCTTATCAGGCGTGCGCTCTAACCAGCTGAGCTACAAACCCATTCACGAAATTATTCTATTAAATTACGGAGATATATGTACGATTTTTCTTTCCAGAAGAAAAACTTACTCTTCCAGAAGTTATAGCAAAAATTGTATGATCTTTACCGATACCTACATTGTCACCGGGATAAAATTTAGTTCCACGTTGACGAACTATTATATTACCAGGAATTACAACTTCACCACCGAATTTTTTGAAGCCTAATCTTTTGCTATGAGAATCTCTTCCATTTTTGGAACTACCACCAGCTTTTTTGGTTGCCATACTATTTTTCCTCTATTTTAGTTATCCTTAAAACAGTCACATTTTGTCTATGACCCTTCTTTCTTCTATAATTTTGGCGCCTTTTTTTCTTAAAGACAATAATTTTCTTGTCCTTCATTTGCTCTAAAACTTCAGCCTTAACCTCAGCTGATTCAATAAAGGGCTCTCCTAGTTTAATTGCATCACCTTTACTATTGTTATACAATGCAAGAACCTTAGTAAAACTTACTTCCTCTCCAAGCTCGCCATCTAGTTTATCTATCTTAATGACATCTCCTGCCTTAACGTGATACTGTTTACCACCTGTTTCAATTACAGCTAACATTTGCTTATTTTGTCTTCAGTTAAAGTCATATTTTTAATCTCATATGTTAAAAAAGTCAATTAAAATAACAATTTATCCATCATAATATAAAGTAGCAATTTACTGCTATACATTATTATTTATCATTATTTGAAAAATATTGTGCTAAGTAATTATAAAAATCTTTTTCATTTATATCACTAGAGCTGTCTATTTTTCTGTTAATAAATTCTCTTTCCAATTTTTTTGCACTCGTAATATTCATGGCATACTCACTATTAATCTCACATATATTAGTATTATTATCAAAGCGTAAAAATGATTCAGATATAATAAAAATAGGGACAAAGCTTGTCTTTTTATTTATTGATATAATCCCTGTTTTTAGTAAGCTGATATAATTTTCATGATTTGGTAATAACTCAAAAACTCCAAATTCACCAGGTAAGGATATATTATCATGATAGGAATCCTCAATACCTCCCTCAGGTGTTGTTATTTTTAGATTAATTTTAGCTTTAGACATATTTTATAACTTATTCTAAGTTCTTTGCCTTTTCTAAGGCTTCTTCAATGCTGCCAACCATATAAAATGCCATCTCTGGAATATCGTCATATTTACCCTCAACTATATCTTTAAATCCTTTAATAGTATCCTGCAAAGCAACAAATTTTCCTGGAGAACCAGTAAAAACCTCTGCAACATGAAATGGTTGAGATAGAAATTTTTGAATTTTTCTAGCTCTCGAAACAATTAATTTATCACTTTCAGAAAGCTCATCCATCCCTAAAATCACTATTATATCCTGTAGTGATTTATATGTTTGTAGCGTCTTTTGAACCGCTCTAGCAACCTTATAATGTTCCTCACCCACTATGTCCTTAGACAATGCTTGGGATGTGCTATCTAACGGATCAATTGCAGGATATATTCCCTGTTCTGCAATTTGCCTATTTAAAACAGTAGTTGCATCAAGGTGAGAAAATGATGTAGATGGAGCTGGATCAGTTAAATCATCAGCTGGAACATATATTGCTTGCACTGAAGTGATTGAACCGGTTTTTGTTGAAGTAATTCTCTCTTGAAGATCTGCCATTTCTGTCGCAAGGGTTGGTTGATAACCAACTGCGGATGGTATTCTTCCAAGTAATGCAGAAATTTCAGCACCAGCCTGAGTAAATCTAAAAATATTGTCTACAAAAAACAATACATCTTGCTGCTCTTGATCTCTAAAGTACTCAGCAATTGAAAGACCAGTTAATCCCACCCTTAACCTTGCACCAGGTGGCTCATTCATCTGCCCATAAACTAAGCTTACTTTTGAATTGGCAATATTTTTTTCATCAATAACTTTGGAATCAATCATTTCATGATATAGATCATTACCCTCTCTTGTTCTTTCACCAACACCTGCAAAAACTGAATAGCCACCATGCGCTTTGGCAATATTGTTAATCAACTCCATTATCAGCACTGTTTTTCCAACACCTGCACCTCCGAATAAACCAATCTTGCCACCTTTTATATATGGTGCCAGCAAATCAACAACTTTTATCCCTGTTGTTAAAATTTCTGTCTCTGTTGATAAAGATTCAAGCGCTGGAGATTTTTTATGAATAGATGCATAATTTTCGCTTTCTATTTTTCCTTTTTGGTCGATTGGATTGCCGACAACATCCATGATTCTTCCAAGTGTTCCTTTCCCAACAGGTACTGTTATTGATTTGCCCGTATCAACGACTTCATCTCCTCTCTTTAACCCATCAGTTAAATCCATTGCAATTGCCCTGATCACACCGTCTCCTATATGCTGTACCACCTCAAAAACAATTTCTCTACTTTTATCTTTATATTTCAAAGCATTGAGCATGTTAGGCATTTCACCTTCAAATTTAATATCTACTACTGCACCAAAAATTTGCGATATTTTTCCTTTATTCATATATGTGTTACCATCCAAATTATTTATATTCAGTTAGTTGCCTCTGCCCCAGAAATAATTTCAATTAATTCTTTCGTGATAATAGCTTGTCTATTCCTGTTATAAAGCAAATTCAACTCTTTAAGCATTTTGTCAGAATTTTTCGTTGCACTATCCATTGCTAGCATCCTTGCTGAATGTTCGCAAGTTAAACTATTAGAACATACATGCAGGATTGTGGCATTAATATAATTTTGAATCAATTTTTCCAAAATTATTTCCAAATTGTTGTCAAATTCAAAGATCTCTTTATCTGATTTTGCAAAACAACTAAGATTTTCTATTTCATCGATTTGCAGAGGCAATAATTTAATGTCTTCAACCTGTTGATTTAAAACAGATTTAAATTTTGTATACACTATTCTGCATTCACTAAATTCTCCATTTAAAAAAACACTCTTAATCTCTCTACTAAGCAAAGCTGATACATTATAGGAAATTTTTTTATTATTTTTCCTGAAAAATGGCAGGCTTTTTTCAATATTCTCTTTATGATGAGCTTGCATGTATTGAGAAATCTTATTACCAACACAGAAAATTTTAGCATTTTTATTCACTTGTAATTCTGAAGTAATATGACTAATTATTTTTGAATTAAATGAACCGCATAGCCCTTTATCTGAACCAAAAACAACAAACAATACATTTGATTCTTTTTTATTCTGAAATAAAGAAATGTATCGCCTAAAAAGCTCCGGATTTTTGCTATTCACATCAATTAAAAGTCTTTGAAATACTTTTAAATAAGCATTAGAATTGCTTACACTACTTTGTACACTTCTCAGGCCAGATGCGGAAACTATCTTCATTGCCTGAGTAATTTTTTTAGTAGAATTTATTCCTTTTATCCTAGTTTTTATATGTTTTAGTGATGGCATATTTTAGGAGTATAGTTTTACAAATTGATTTAAATATTCTGTAAGTTCATTATGCATTTCTTCAGAAAGTTTTTTTTCTTTTCTAATTTTTTTCATAAGATCCTTTTTGTCTTTTTTAATTTGGAAAAGCAATTTATTTTCAAAATCACCAATACTTTGCAAGTCCACCTCTTTTAAGAACCCCTTAACTGCTGCAAATATTGAAATCACTTGCTCTTCTATTTGCAAAGGGGCATATAGAGGTTGTTTTAATAACTCAGTGAGCTTATCACCTCTTTCAAGCAAATTTCTTGTTGATGAATCCAAATCAGATGCAAATTGAGAAAAAGCTTGCATTTCTCTGTATTGAGCTAGATCAAGCTTCATAGTTCCTGCAACTTTTTTCATTGCATTAATCTGAGCTGCCGATCCAACTCTACTGACAGATAATCCTACGTTAATAGCTGGCTTTATCCCTTTATAAAATAATTCTGTTTCTAAAAAAATTTGTCCATCTGTGATTGATATTGCATTTGTAGGTATATATGCAGAAACATCTCCTGCCTGAGTCTCTATGATTGGCAATGCCGTCAAAGAACCAGCCCCCATCTCATCCGAAAGCTTTGCAGCTCTTTCTAAAAGCCTCGAATGAACATAAAAAATATCACCGGGATATGCCTCTCTCCCAGGAGGTCTTCTTAATAAAAGTGACATTTGACGATAACAAACAGCATGCTTACTTAAATCATCATAAATAACAAGTGCGTGCATTCCATTATCTCTGAAAAATTCTCCCATTGTACATCCCGCATATGGCGCATAAAATTGTAGTGGTGCTGGATCAGATGCTGAAGCAACTACAACAATTGTATACTCTAACGCACCAGCTTCCTCTAACTTTTTTACAATTTTAGCAACCGAAGAATTTTTTTGACCAATCGCTACATATATACAATATAACTTTTCACTTTCGTTATTTGATTTATTTATTTCTTTTTGATTCAATATGGTATCAATCGCTATAGCAGTTTTTCCAACTTGTCTATCTCCAATGATTAACTCACGTTGCCCTCTACCTATCGGGATTAAACTATCAATGGCTTTGATTCCTGTTTGAACAGGTTCATGAACAGACTTTCTAGCAATAATTCCCGGAGCTTTTACATCAGCCTTTTTATAAATAACATCCTTAAGCTCTCCTTTATTATCAAGTGGATTTCCAAATACATCAACAACTCTACCCAACAAACTTTTCCCCGTTGGAACTTTAAAAAATTGCTTTTCTCTCTTTATAACTTCACCTTCCTTAATATTTTTATCGTCACCCAATATAACAATTCCAACATTATCTTCTTCTATATTAAAAACAATACCTTGAGTGCCATTTTCAAATTGCACTATTTCATTAAATTCAACATTATCAAGTCCGTATGCAATTGCAACACCATCAAAAACTTTTACAACTTGCCCTACTTCTTCAAATTCTATTGTCTGATCTAAATTGGCAATCTCATTTTTTAATACATCAACTATTTCCGAAGCTCTCATATACTACCTAATTCATTAATTTTAAATTTGCATCTTGCATTAAAAACTCTATTTTTTTAATTCTTGATAGAAGTGATAAATCTAACATTAGAGATTCTTTTTTAACAATCATCCCACCCAAAATGCAACTATTATGAGTTATATTAAACTTAACATTCATGTCATTAAAATATTTCATCAATGCATTTTTAACTTCATTCAAAGAATTATCATCTAATTGCTTTGCTACAATCAATTCTAAGACTTTAATATTATTTTTTTTATTAATTATTTCTTCTAGCGAAGCTATGACTTTTTTCAATAGATATAGCCTTTGTTTATCTATCAATACCTTTAGAAATCTTCTCAATAAATCAGAAGTCTTGATTTTGCTAAGTAAAGTATTACAAAAAATCATCTTTGTTTTTTTGGGCACAAATTTGTTTAGTAATAATTTCTCAACTGATTTTCTAATTTTAATTTGATCAAAAAATTGGTTAATTTCATTAAAAATTTCATCACCCCGATCTAATCGCTCCATATTTATGAATAATGCCAAAGCATATCTTTTTACAATTATGTTTTCAGAAGTCATCAATAAAGCACCCTATGCGAGTAATTAAATTTAAAAGAACCATATGTTACAGAATATTTTTATACATATATAGAAATATTGTAAATATAAATTTACATTTATCTCAATTTTTATAGCTTTAAATTATCATTATTGAATACTCACCACAGCTTGATTTCAAATGTGGTTGTGCAATATTTTCCTTATACTTCATCTCCTTACAGTTGCATGCATTTTTTAAATCCAGCAAAGCCAATGGCTCTATTCCCTCTCCACTAAAATGAATTTCACCAATTTCTGCTCTCAATGAAAGTTCATTAATTGATTTATATTTTCTCACTAACTCTAATATGTTTAAAACATGTGCCCCCATATTTAGGCTCTCACTTGAATAATAAAAATTCTCCAATTTTGGCCACATATTGATTTTATTCACCATTTCATTATTTTTTCCATACAAAATAGAATTGAGCTCTTCAGTAACATGCGGCATATATGGTGCAAAAAGTTTTAGTAGTGTATTAAAAACATAATTTAATGTCAAAGCTGCACTTTTCTTCTCTTTTGGATGTTTGTTTTCTTCATCATATACTCTCGTTTTTACTAATTCTAAGTAATTATCACAAAAATCTTTCCAGAAAAAATTCTCAATAAAAACTCTTGCATCACAATATTCATAATTTTTAAAGGAATTTGTAGAATTCTCAATCACTTTGCGCAAATTGGAAATGATCCATATATCTAGATCACAAAAAATATCTCCATTACTGATGTCATCTTTTAAAAAATCAATACCCTTATCTAGACCATGGATGTGAGAATCAACAAATTTACCTGCATTCCAAAGTTTAGTAATTAATTTTTTGCCAATTTTAAATATTTGATCACTATAAACTATGTCCATCCCGAGTTTTGAGCTTGATGCCCAATACCTTATAACATCAGCACCTTGATCTTTTATTAATTTTTCTGGTGTAACGACATTACCCTTTGATTTACTCATTTTAGACTTGTCTGAAGCTAAGCACCAACCACTAATCATAAGATTTTTCCATGGGATAGAATCTTGATGAAAAAACGACTTAACTAAAGTTCCAAAGGCCCACGTTCTAATGATCTCATGAGCTTGAGGTCTCATATCATATGGAAATAACTTATTATGTCTTTCTTCATCAAGCATAAAATCATCACTAATTCCATGGCTTGATAATTGAGGAGTTATTGCACTAGTTGCCCATGTGTCCATAATATCTGTTTCTGGATCTACCTCCTGACGAGCATAGCCATCTGGTAAATCAACGTATGGATCTACAGGAAGTTTATCAACATTTGCGACAAGTATTTTTCCCTCTTCTCCTTTTCTTTTTGAATACCAAACAGGAAATGAAACGCCAAAATATCTTTGCCTAGAAATACACCAATCTTGATTCAAACCATCTATCCAGCTACTGAGTCTATCTTTCATAAATTTTGGATACCAGTTACACTCATCATTTTTCTTATGCAAATCTCCCTTATAAGGCAACACTTCTATGTACCATTGATAGGTCGGAATAATCTCTAGAATTCCCCCAGATCTTTCAGCGCACTTAACATTTTGAAGAACTTCAGTTTGACTGAGCAAAAGTTGCTCTAATTTTAATTTTTCTATTACTAATTCTCTAGCTTCCTTAATTTTCAACCCATTAAGAAATCCAGCATTTTTCATTTTCCCATACAAATCTATAGATTCAACAGTATTGAGCTTATGCTTTCTCCACCACTCAATATCCTGAATATCACCAAATGTACAACACATTACCAAGCCAGTTCCTTTTTCTTGATCAACATCCTCATCTGGTAAAATAGGCACTTGGTAATTAAAAAATGGTATTATGGCCTCGGTCTTTTTGAGGTGCTGATATCTATCATCATTTGAATTATAGAAAATAGCTACACAAGCTGGCAACATCTCTGGTCTTGTTGTCGCAATTACAATTTCTTCACCGCTTACAGTTTTAAATTTTATGTCATTTAATATACCGGATTGCTCTTTATCAACATTTTCAGCTTGAGCAATTGCAGTTTGATCTTTAACGTCCCAAAAACTTGGACCAAATTTTCTTATGATTTTATGCTTATTATATAAATCAATGAAAGACATTTGAGAGAGCTTCCTAGATTTAGAACTGATTGTTTGGTATTCTTGCTCCCAATCAAAACTTAAACCTAGAGACTTATAAGTATTCCTAAACTTTTCCTCTACTTCTAAAACCACCTCTTCACATACTTTTATAAACTCTTGTCTACTTAAATCTTTAGCTCTAATTTTTTTTACTTTTTCAACAAGCCTCTCTGTCGGCAGACCATTATCATCAAAACCTATGGGGTAAAAGACTGACTTCCCAATCATTCTTTGAAATCTTGCTATAAAATCTGCTTGGGTATAACTAAACACATGACCCATATGCAGTTCACCAGAAACTGTTGGAGGGGGGGTATCTATTGAAAAAATTTCTTCCCTAGACTTAGTGCTATCCCATTTATAAACATCCGATTCATTCCAAATTTTTTGCCACTTAGCTTCAATTTCAGAAATGTTTAATTTATCTTTAAAACTCATTTCAACTATAAAAAATATTTTTTAGAATTAATAAACTCAACAAGCAAAGGCTTTCTTAAATTGATTTGTAGTTATACTAACCTATTCCATAACTTTTGACTAGACTTCCGCTTAACATATACCAACCATCAATCATTACAAAGAAAATTAATTTAAAAGGCAAAGATATTATAACGGGTGGAAGCATCATCATACCCATTCCCATCAAAACTGACGCAACTACTAAATCTATAATTAGGAATGGCAAATAAATTAAAAACCCTATTTCAAAAGCCTTTTTTAACTCACTCAACATAAATGCAGGTATCATAACTCTTAAAGGAATTTCATCTTTTTCTAAATTTTGAGTTTCCTTTGCAATATCTTTAAATAGATTTAAGTCCTTTTCTCTAGTATTTTCTTTCATAAATTTTTGAAAAGGAGCCGTTATATTTACCCAGGCCTTCTCTTCATTTATTTGATTATTCATAAGCGGAAATAATCCATCATCGTATGCCTTATTGAATGTTGGAGACATTATAAAAAAAGTTAAAAATAGTGACAAACTAATGATAACAATATTTGGAGGCGTTTGCTGCAGACCCAATGCATGACGAAGTATGGAAAAGACAATGGTAATTTTAGTAAACGAAGTAACCATAATTAAAATTGATGGAGCAACGCTTAATATGGTAATCAAACCAATAAGTTGAATTACCTTGCTACTGAAGAAGGTTTGTTCATCCTCCCCACCAAAATCAATATTAATGCCTTGCGCAAAGGCAGAATTACATTTCAAAGCAATAACAATCGCTATAAAAATAGTAAAATTGATTAATTTTTTATTCTTCAATAATGACATCTATCAAAATATCCTGTTGACCTAGCAAAATTAAATACTTCTTTTTCTTAAATTTACACATCACTAATCTTCTTTTATGATCTATATTTAGTGATTCTTCAAGCTTTAAATTATTATCCGATGTAAAATAACTTCCTAATATATATTTATTTTTAAAAAATTTCATTAAAGTCACAACTACTCCAATAAGACTTATAAGTAACACCAATATAAAGAAAGCTTTTAAATATAAGGAGGTTTCCATAAAAATTAAATTTCACTTATTTAAAAACAATTTAACATACTCATCTTCACTTTCCATAGTATTTTTGAGATTATCTACCCAAAAAACCTCACCTTCTTTTAACAATGCTACCCTATCCGCAATTCTCTCCATAACCTTAACGTCATGCGTTATAGTTATTGTTGTTGATTTTAGCTTCTGACTAATATTTTTAATTAAATTTGCAATAGTAGCAGACATAACGGGATCAAGACCAGAGGTTGGCTCATCAAGCAACATTATTTCTGGATTTGTTGCTATAGCTCTTGCTATGGCAACCCTTTTTTGCATCCCTCCAGATAAATTAGATGGATATAATTCTAAAATCTCTTCCTTCAGCCCAACTAAATTTAGCATCTCTATTGCATGCTCCTTAGCTTTTTCAACATTTAAAATACCAGAATTAAGCAAGCTAAAACAAATGTTATGCCAAATAGGCAAGCTGTCAAATAGCGCATTACCTTGAAAAAGCATGCTAAATTTCTTTAAAAATTTCTTTCTTTGAATAATATGGGTGTGAGTTACATACTCATTATCTATTATTACTTCACTACCTTCATCAGGATCCAACAAACCAGCAATGCATTTGAGAAGAACGGATTTACCACTGCCTGAGCCACCAATAATCACAAATGACTCACTTTTTACTACATTAAAACTTATATTTTTCAATACTTGCTTTGTACCGAAACTTTTATTGAGATTATTAATTGAGATTAAGTTATTTCTGGACATCTTTATTTTACAAATAATAAGCCTGTGATTATATAATTAGTGAGCAAAATCAAAATAGATGATGTCACAACAGCTTGAGTAGCAGAAACCCCAACACCACTTGCTCCACCAGAAGTTCTAAATCCATAAAAGCACCCTATAAAAGTAACTATAAATCCAAAAACAGCGGCTTTAATTAATCCAGAAAGCACATCCTGATACTCTAAAAATTTTAATGTACTATTTATATACGAATGATATTCAAACCCAATTTTGTATATTGCTATTAAGTAGCCTCCAAATATACCAACAATATCAGAAATTAAAACTAGGACGGGCAAAATTATGGTTCCTGCTACTATTTTAGGAATTATTAAAAATTTGATTGGATCAGTATTAAGCGTATACAAAGCATCAACTTGTTCAGATATCTTCATCGCTCCTATTTCAGCTGCCACCGATCCTGCAATTCTACCTGCGAGCATTAGGCCAGCTAGCACAGGACCCAACTCTCTTGTTATAGATATCACAATAACGGAAGCTATTGAGCTTTCAGCATGCATTCTTGAAAAACCAGTGTAAGTTTGCAGGGCTAAAACTGCTCCAGTAAATATCGCAGTAAGCCCAATTACTGGCAATGAATAAAACCCAATTACAACTAATTGATGAAATATTTTTTTAAAATAGACAGGAGCTATGAATAATTTACTCAAAATGCTAAAAAGGAAAATAACCAATTCTCCTATTTTTTCTAAAAAGCTTAAGGTAATAGTGCCTAATGTTTGTACGTATATTAATAAATTCATGATGTATAAATTCTTCTACAGCTACTTGAAAGACTTGTTAATATTTCTCTCTGATCTGTGTTTACTAATTCTGCGATTTCATCTATAGTAATTTTTTCACCAATTAATTCAACACTTTTTATTTCCATAAAGATAGATTCTGGCAATTGATTAGCATCAACTGCAATCATGTTCATACTAACTACCCCGATAACAGGCATAATAAAACCTTTGGCATAAACTTTCGATTTGCTGCTCAAAATCCTTTTATACCCATCATGATAACCTGCGTTTAAAATTAATACCTTATCCCCTTTTTTTACTTCATGAGTGGCATTATAGCCGATATATTGATTTTTATAAAATACCTTTCTACTTAATACACTTGCGTAAAATTCTACAACATTTAACATTTGAGTATGCTTATCTGTTGATGTATTCACTCCATATAGTGCGCCCCCTGGTCTTACCATGTCAAAATGGTATTCAGGACCTAAAAATATTCCACCCGAATTTGCAAAGGTAAATTTTGAATCTGTAAAAAATTTTTGTAAAACATTGAAATTGCCTAACTGCTTTTTATTTAAAAAATGATCTTTTTGTTCAGAACATGATAAATGACTCATAACAAAGAGAGTTTTACATTTTGCTAGATTTAATAATTCAATTTCCTCAATTTGAATCCCATCACGACCAATCCCAGTGTCGAAATTTATGATAATATTTAATTTCTTTTTTGAATATTTATTAATTAAATCTAATTGCGCTCTGTCACTTATTACAGGTATAAAATTATTTTCTTCTATAATATTTAATTCTTCTATACTATTCACTCCTTGAAAAACATAAATTCTCGATATTTGAGAATTATTTTTCACCAAATATGCTTCATTTAAATTTGCGACCCAAAAATCTTTGCAGCCCACATCGCATAGTGCTTGTGTTATCTGATTTATCCCCAAGCCATATGCATTTGCCTTAATCACTGCAGAGCAAATTGTTTTTTTTGAATTTACAATTGATTGAAGCTTTAAATAGTTTTTTTTGATGTTGCTTAAATTTATCTTAATATATTGATAATTATCTAGCATTTATTTATAAATTTGAATTTTATTACCAGCAATTTTTATCTGTTTTACCACTAAAATTGAATACAAAAAAAGCAAAGGAAGCAAAATGAGACCCAAAAATCTAAGCTATGGCTGCTTCTTTTCAGATCTGACCAGTTCAGCAAATATTCTGCCCTCATTAGATGCTTCCAGAGAGAAAATAGTGCAATAACAACAATTTTGCAAGATTAATAATTATCTTTTATTTTTTTCTGCAACCCATTGGCGCACTATTCATCATCATCTTTAGTTACATTATCAATTGCAGTATCGATCGCTTTATCCTGCACTTTTTCACGAATATTTTCCGCTATTCTCTCAGATACTTTTGAAGCCGTATTGCTTGCAACATTGGAAGATGCTGTTCCTGTTCCTGTTCCTGTTGCTGTTCCCGTTGCTGTTCCCGTTGCCGTTCCCGTTGCTGTTCCTGTTGCCGTTCCCGTTGCTGTGCCAGCTCCAACACCAGCTCCAGTACCTGCTGCTGTGCCTCCAGTTACTCCTGCACCCGCTCCCGCTGCTGCTCCAGGAGCTGCCCCTGCTCCTCCGGCAAGCGCTCCTACTCCTGCCCCAACCGCAGCCGTACCTACTGCGACTGCTGCACTTGCCGCAACTATTGCAGCTTGTTGAACTTTTGCTTTTACATAACCAGAGGTACTTGCCTCTACGGTTCCAATACTCATGTGTCTCATTGGGCTACCTGTCACTATCCAAGATGCAACTCCAGACATATATGAAGAAAATTCTGACATTCCACTTGCAATTAAATAGATAACCAAACCACCTGTAAATGTCATAGCATAAACTGCAAATGATGAATAAATACTTACAGCACCAGATTCATTTGGTGGAGAATGAACATCTAGCATACTTTGATAACCAGATATCCAGCATTCATTATACAAAGGTCCTAATTCTACTCTCACTAAACAAGTGGAACAGGCAGTGAAATTAAAGATATAATAAATCAAGATCGTAATCACATAGTTCAAAATTATAATTGATGTATATACAAAAACGGGTTGCAATGCATATGAGAATAAATTTTTTGCCCATGAATCAAACATATGTTTAGTTTTTTCAAATAAGAGGCAAACTATAAATACAGGCGCTGTGACAATTAAAACTGAATTAATCATAATAGCAAATACGAACATCACTGTTGCTTTTACTATTGCTATGAAATAGTAAACTATAGCAAGAACCAAAAAGAATGCTGTAACCATTCCAAGCAATCCATTTGTAAATATCGCCCAAATTCTCGACCAAGTATCTCCTGAAGTAAATTGATAAATTGGACCATTAAATATAGAAAATATTACATATGGATCCTCAATTATCATAGTTTCACAAGTTTGCTGATTACCACTAACTGCTTGTAAAAAGGATGCTGAATATCTTGCAACTAACTCAATACTTCCATCGATAAAGAAGGACACTAAGTATCCTCCAAAAAAATTCCAACTAGTATCTGAAATAAGAAAAACGACTATTGCAAATTTCATAATGTATTTAATAAACCCTTGCGTTGTGTAATCTACCAACCCCAACATATACGAAATCGCAAAAAATACTAAATACAACACAAGTATAATTTTTATAACATACGCAGCTTGTTTAATAAATCCAGAAAAAACTACCCCTACCGCACCCACTTCTCTAAAATTTATCACACCCCCATTTTTATTTAATTCAATATCATAATCTAAATGGGAATTATTACCTGAGTTATCAGGACCAACAAGTACGGTTTTTATATCTTTCATTGCATCATAAATCAACCCCCCTTTTTCACACATGGGGTTGTCTCCTTTTTTACTCATATTAACGTAATATTGGCCATGAGCATTGTAGTATTTATACGCTTCCTTCATGCCGTCATCAGCACCAGCATCTGGAGTCTCAAGTTTAATTCGTAAAAAGATTACGCAACCCCCTGTATGCTCCGCACAATCATCTGACATTGATTTAGCATCTATAATTAAAAAACCTAAATCCTCTTTACCTTTCTTTACAATACTATCATTGACATCAATCCAGTTTTTCTCATCTATAGCAGCACCTTTTTTTGCAACTGCATACTGAATATTTTCACCTTTTGATCTTGAGCAACCACTCCAATCAATCGATATAGAGTAACCTCCAGAATCTTTTTGATAATCATTATAAAAATGTCTTAATGCTAATTTTGATCTCTTTTCAAATCTTGAGTCATTAAAAATCCCCTGCAATATATATTTGCTTTCCCCAGCCTCAAAAGTTTCCTTATCTATACATTGATAATTGCTATAAGTATTTGTACAGCCAGAGGTATCTTGACCAACATGATCATCTCCCTCTCCTTCTTTACAAGTGCAACTCAAATTTTTACCATTTTCTAATTTAACATTTCCTTCAAGGTATTTTCTATTTATCCCATCATCCATAACCTTTCCAAGCAACCCAAATTCACATTTACTATTATCATCAGGAGTATCTGCTTTATCATCAGGAGTATCTGTTTTACAAGGAGTCTCTGTTTTACATTTATAACCATCATCAGGAGTATCTGTTTTATTAGGAGTGATAAGAGCGAAATTTTTTACCCCCCCTTTTCTAAAACACTCTCCTTCTAAAATTAAATCCTGTGAAGTTACAGAAGGTTGTTGTGCATTATTAGATGGACTCTTGATGACTAAATTGCTATTTTGGTACCATCTATCTATACAGTCTTTTTGATCCTCAACGGCAGAATTCCAAATACACTTTTTAATAATTTCTTGTCTATTAGGATTGCTAATTCTAATAGGATATTTTATATTTCCCCCCTTATCTTCACTAACTGTGATTTCCTGATTATATGTGTAATCTCCATCCCAAACAACCGTTAATTTATCTTTATTCTTAAGATAAATGCTGGTGTCAAAAAAATTGGGATTCTTAGCTCCCCACCCGGCTCTAGAACCCTTTAATGTATAGCTATCTCCTGAAATTTGTTGCCAAAATTCCTTAGATCCACGATCTTTTTCTAAATCCTCTAATGCCTTTAGGTCCTCAGAAATATTCCCACTTTTTGTGTAAGTAAATTCACCATTAATGATCTCCTCCCAGTATTTCTTAGCATTAACAGGATTTTTTAGCTCGTTAAACTTATCATCACTTATAGTTGCTAAAAATCTGTGACTATATTTATTTTTCCAACGCATTTTATACCAATTGGAATTATCTATATTGTCAAAGATAGGGGTTACATCTATATGTTTTTTGCCGCATAAATACAGCTGATTATCTTTTGCCCCTCCCAATAAGCTAAATGAAAATTTATTCAGATTTGGCTTACCATCAGTGATTGGTTGAATCTCAAAACTAGTTTCAATAACATTGTATGCATTTTCTTCTTCAGTACCTTGGCACATCATACCAACACTTGCTTTTTCTTGCTGTATAACTTTGTAAAAACTAATATAACCTTGCTCTAAGTCTTCATTACAAGCCAACGAGGAACTACAATCGCCAGCAGGGCCATATTTTTCGTGATCTTTTGTTGTCTTGCCATACACGCAAATTTTTTGAAATATGTCTTGATTTTCTTCATCCTCACAACTAGCACGAAATACCTCAAAATAATTAGATGAAAATCTATCATCTCCACCTTTTTGGCATTTTGAATAACAATTTAGTATCACGTCTTCATTTAATTCCACAGAAAAAATTTCAGCATAAATGCTATTAGGATTAAGCATTTTGTATGGCTTAAACTTCCTTGAAAATGCCTCACATTCTCTTTTGCATATTTTTTGGCAATCTTTATTTAGGGGACTAAGTATTATACTATTTGAAGCCTCCTTTCCAGTGCCAAAACCATTAGGCATCAAACAATGCTCATAGAAATCTGCAGCTTTTGCTTCTTTAATTGTACAAAGAATAAATGAAAAAATAAAAAATATGACTAGTGCAAACTGCTTGCTTTTCATTATAAATTGATCGCTACCAAATTAAATTTAAGCCTACATTTTAACTTAAGACTTTACAACAAAAATAATACGCAGTATTAAGTTCTCTATTAATATAAATTTGTTACACATAAAATTTATGTATAAAAACAATATGCTACTCAAAAAATTTATAATTTTTTTAGCTCTGCTTTTACCTCTATCCGCATGCATGAATAACAAAAAAACAAGCCGTAGCTCTGAGCTTGAAGATACAATCTTATGGCAATATTCTAATTATTTGAATAATACTGAAATTGATATGGGGATAGTAAATAAAGAAAATTATAAAATAGTTCATATTGATAATTCTTTAAGATTACCTTTAATATCACAACCAATTATTGGAAAAAATTATTACATCGGCATGAATAGAAAGGGCGTGGTATCAAGAATTAATACCGCTAATAATAAAACTATTTGGCAAAATAAGCAAGCTAATCGCAAATACACTTTTTACAGTAATTATTTAAATGGAGGGCTACTTCAACAAAAAAATAAAATTTATGCCTCCTTTGGTTCAGATTTTATAAATTGCCTAAATAGCAAAACTGGAGAATTAATATGGCAGCAAAAATTGCAAGAAATAGTTAGGGCATATCCAATTTTAGAGGATAACATACTTTATTTGCAAACCTTAAATAATGGCATGTATTCTATCAATGCGGACAACGGCACTATCCTATGGTATAAATCTGGTATCAGTGATGGGGTGAGCGTAGTGAATGTTATTTCTCCAATAATACATAAAAATACAATAATAATGCAAGATAGTTATGGAAATATAAACACTATCAACAAGTACACAGGCTTTGAAGAATGGAGTTTTGATGAAGAAAATATTTCTTTTGATAACATTTTAAATGAGATAAAGGTTTCGACATATCAACCGCTTAAAGTAGAGAACTTTTTGTATTTTTATACATCAGGAGGATATTTATTTAAATTAAATTTATCAAACAAAGAAATTGCTTGGAAAGAAAAGCATAATATCGATAGACCGATTCATATCCATAACAACATTGCTTATGCAATTAGTGATAAAAACACTCTTTTAGCAATTAATTTAAAAACTGGTCAAAACATTTGGAAAGCTAAGCCTATAGATTATTTAGAGCACAAAGAAAAAAGAAAAAATAGATACTGGAATTCTCCAGTTGTAATAAATAACCTCATATATGTTTTTAGTTCTAAGGGTGACATACTGACATTCAAGATGACGGGAGAATTTAATAATGTTAAATATAAAGTTGGCAAAGGTTCGTATATTTCACCTATTAATACTGGCTCCAAAATATACATAATTTCTTAATATAATTTATGGCATGCAATCACTCTCATGAATCTCAAAATGTATTTGTACAGTATATTTTAGATTCAGATATATTAGGAATTAGCGGTATATCAGTTATATTTGCTCTGTTTATTTATGGAGTAATTGGTAGCTTCACACACTGTATAGGTATGTGTGGCCCAATAGCCTTAGGGCAAATGAATATAAGGTTAATGCACTTAAAAAAAGAACAGCTGAATAATTTAAATAAACTTAATTGCGCTTTATCGCTACCATATTACTTTGGCAAGGCCATAACATATGGGATTCTAGCATTGCTTACAAAATATTTATCAACTTCATTTAGTGATAGCATAATATTTAAAAATATCGCAGGAATTATACTTATTATTAGTGCGTTTATCTGTCTAAAAATTTCTGTTATAAAAATTGTAAAAATAAAGCGTATTTCCTCTTTTTATGCAATATCAAAGTATTTTAAATTTTTAGAAAACTACATAATTAATATAATCAAAAATTTGAGTTTAAATCCATTTGGAATTAAAGGGTTATTCATGGGGATGATTTTAGGACTCATACCCTGTGGATTAGTACTCAGCGCTATCATGATTACAACATCATACTCTAAAAATATATTTATATCTTTTTTCTCAATGTTTTTCTTTGGCTTAGGTACTTTCCCAGCTTTATTTATAATTAGCTATTTTGGACAACAAATAATGTTAAAAGCACAAAAATATTTAAATGCTGTTTTTTCTATCTTCATGTTTGTAAATTTTCTATTATTATTAAATTTTGCTATAGAATTATTAAAATAACACTTCTAAATACTATTACAACACCTCCACACATAATTTAAATATTCTACCGTATCTTCAAACTAAAAAGACCTATTAGTGCAAATATAATTGCTAAAATCCAAAATCTAATAACAATAGTTGGCTCAGACCATCCTATTTTTTCAAAATGATGATGGATTGGTGCCATTTTGAATATCCTTTTTCCTCGTAATTTAAATGAACCAACTTGCAAGATTACAGAAATTGCCTCAAAAACAAAAACAAATCCAGTAATAAATAAAATCAGTTCATTTTTTGTAATAACGCTTATAGTTCCAATTACTGCACCAAGAGCCAAACTACCAGTATCCCCCATAAAAACTCTTGCTGGTGGTGCATTATACCATAAAAATCCCAACCCTGCACCTATCATTGAAGAACAAAATATAGTTATTTCTCCAGCATTTTTTACATATAATAATTTTAAATAATTAGCAAAAACAACATTACCTACTAGATAAGCAATAATTGCAAAAAAAGCAGCGGATATTATAACTGGCCCAATAGCTAAGCCATCCAAACCATCAGTAAGATTAACTGCATTTGATGAGCCCGTTATTACACAAATTCCAAATATAAAATAAAACATCCCCAAATCTATTATTAGATTTTTGAAAAATGGAAAAACTAAGGTTGTTGAATGATTTTCTACACTATAATAACTAATGACGCCAATAGCAATTGCACTAAAAACAAATTGGAGAAAAAATTTTAATTTAGCAGATATTCCTTTAGAATTATTATGTTTTAGCTTTTTATAATCATCCGCACCCCCTATTATTCCAAAAGCAATCAAGATAAAACTCAACAACAGGACGTACACATTTTTTACGTTTGCCCATAAAAATGTTGAGGTTAATATAGCAAGAATTATCAAAACTGCACCCATGCAAGGGGTGCCTTTTTTGGTAATAGAATGATTTTCAGGACCATTATCTCTAATAGGTTGGCCATTTTTTTGTATTGATGAAAGGTAATTTATAAATTTATCTCCATAAATTAGCATTATTAAAAATGCTGTAAAAAGGGCTCCTCCACTTCTAAAAGTAATGTATTTAAATATATTGAAAAATGAAAAATACTTAACTAAGAATTCGGCTAAAATTGGAAGCATATTTATTACTGAACTTTTTGAACTAGGTACTGGTTTAAAATAAAATATGGGTTGGGAATAAAAGATTTTTTACAACTTAACTCAAGCTCTACAAGCTCCTCCATAAATTTTAATGCTTTTTCAAAGCTAATTTTATTGCAAATATCTAAAAAAATATTTTTTTCCTTAAAGAAGATTGGAGGTTTTATATTATTAATGATAAAATTAACACTCTTATTATCATATTTTTCTTTGTTCTTAACAAATAATACTTTGCTAAAATAGTTTTGAATAATTCTGATCATATTAATAAAATTTATATCCTGAATCCTTTCCATTTGTTGCAATAAATTACGCTTATCCTTAAAAACAATAGCGTGGCATAGATTAATATAAACTAGATCTTTTGTTCCTGATATTACATTTTGAACAATTTCTATCGTTAATTCTTTTTCACTCCCTAAATACTGCACTAATTTTTCTAATTCGTTTTTAATTAACAGTAAATTATCTGGTAAGGAATTGGCGATTATATTAACTACTTCGGTATTAAATTCGATATTTTTTTTTCTTAAAAAGATTTCAATAAAATTGATTGTTGAATATAAATCTAATTTATAACAATTAATAAAACAAAACTTATTAGTAGATTCAATATCTTTATAAGTTTTAGATGATTTTCTAAGATTTTCAGCCTGTATTATAAATAAAAATTTATTATCACTATTTTTTATGATATCCAAAACATCCTTTTTAATGGTCTCCCCAACATTTTTAATAATGATGGCTTTTTTTTCGGAAAACAATTGAAGAGATTGTAGATGATTTTGTAATAATAAATGATTTTTTTGCAAAGCTGAATGCTCAAGTTTTTCAATATGACGATCTTCATCTTTGAAGTACTTTTCTAGCAATTTTTCAGTAACGTAGATCACTTGACCAAAGTCATCCCCAACAAGAAAAAAATCTAAATGTGATGTGTTATTTTGTAAATACGAGTCTAATTGTTTAAAATTAACATTCATTTTTTTAAATTATAGGGTGGACAATTTAAATCTTTTTCAGATTTTGTGAAAATCTCATAACCATCATTAGTAACACCTATTGTGTGCTCAAATTGTGCCGAAAGTGAATTATCTTTAGTGATAACTGTCCATCCATCATCCAGCATTTTAGTCTCCCATCCTCCAGTATTAATCATTGGCTCAATAGTGAAAAACATTCCTTTTTTCAATTCCACATCGTTTCTTATATCATAGTAATGTAAAACACTTGGAGAAGTATGAAAATCCTTACCAATTCCATGGCCACAATACTCTCTTACAGCTGAGTAATTGAATTTCTTAATATATTCTTCTATTACTCTACCAATCTCATAAAGAGGAATTCCTGGCTTTACAATCTCAATAGCTCTCATCATAGCTTCATAAGTTATCTCCACCACTCTCTTAGCCTTAATCGGAATTTTCTTGCCTACATAAAACATCCTACTTGTATCTCCATGCCATCCGTTTAAAATAACAGTTACATCAATGTTTACTATGTCCCCTTCATTTAATTTTTTCTCTCCAGGTATTCCATGGCACACAACGTGATTAACAGATGTGCAAATTGATTTTGGAAATCCTTTGTAATTTAAAGGTGCAGGAATAGCGCCATTTTCAATAATCCTATTGTGACATAAAGTGTTCAGTTCATCAGTAGTGACCCCAGGTTTGACAAAATCTGTTATAAAATCAAGTATAGAAGCAGCTAGCCTACCAGCTTTTCTCATTGATTTAAAATCTTCCTCATTATGAATTATAATACTTGGATTCTCTTTCATTATTATCTATTATAGTACAATCTAGCAATCAAAAAATTATTAATTTTATGACAGAAAACATCAAGCAACTTAGGAGCAAAATATTGTTTTCTGTAATTGAGATACTACCTTATGAAGCATTTGATATCAATATAATTTCAAAAGCATGTGAAAATATAGGTGTGCAAAATGAATACGCCAATTTATTATTTCCGAATGGACGAGCTGAAATTCTTGAATTATTTAGAGATTATATTGATGAAATAATGATTGAGCGGATAAAAACTGAATTGAACGAAGTTAAAAGTATAACTGCTAGAATTTTTGAATCTCTAAAGATTAGACTTGAGATTTTAGATAAGCATAAATCAATTGTTCCTAAAATTATTTCTTTTTACTCTATGCCATGGAATCACCTAAAATTATACCCCTATACTTGGAAAAGTATGAATTTAATTTGGCGTATTGCTGGTAATGACAAATCCACAGATTTTAATTACTATACTAAAAGGGGGCTTTTGACTGGCGTATATTGGTCTACAATATTATATTGGCTTTCCGATGAATCAACAAATTATGAAAATACGCATGATTTTTTGGACAGAGAGTTAATATTAATAGGAAAAATAGGAAAGAGGATCAAACAATTTTCAAGTTAATTTCGAGATATCATTAATATTGTAAATAGTGGATTAGCACCGCTTTATTATATTTATTTTTGTATGATTTTTTCTATCAAGCACTAAATATTAATTTTTGCTAAGCTGGGTAAAATGTATTATTTTAACTTATGTATAAGATATTTGCCGGTTATGCTTTTA
>CAJQNX010000064.1 GCA_905479795.1 uncultured Candidatus Midichloriaceae bacterium
TTAGAAAAAGCTGAAAATATGAAAATTTTTCAATATTTTCATGATATTGATAATGGGGAAAAAGTTGAGATAGATATAAGTACATTAGATATTCCAGATATATCTAAGCAGGAAATTCAAGCACAAGGGTTTGTTAATGCCTTTGATAATATGAAAGAAAATGGAAGAGACCCTGTGGATTCTGTGAAGTTTCAAAAATATTATCAAAATGTGCAGAGTTTAAGTATGCAATCAGATTTGCTTGAAGTTGAAAATCCTGAATTAAGCGCTAGCTTAGATAGAGCAAATGGAATTTTTGATAGTCTTAACAAAGTGTATGCAATCACACCAGATAAGAGTAATGTTGGTGACATGCTTAATAAGGCAGAAAAAGCGTATGAGCTGCAGCAAGAGCTAAAATTAGAATTGGCCCAGCATATTGCTCTAAATGGCATAGCAGTTTTTGATGAAAATGGGGAGATTTCAAAGCAGTATGATAATCTAGAGGTGGGAAATATTTTTGAGGGTAAAAGTTTAGATGACGGCATATCTCCCTATTTAAATAAAAATTTTAGAGATCTCATCACACAGCAAGATGAGATAGTTAAACTTAATAAGGTATTCAAGGCCCTGGGAATAGACGGGCAAAATATTGATAGTTTTAAAAAATTGGTTGATGAAGCAAGAGTTGAGATCAATAAACAAAAAATAGCAGAATCTAAAAAAAGTGTGGAGACAGATATACAGCAGACTGTAAAATCACAACAATCTACAACAGAGCAAGTAAGTACCGAGAGCGGTGCAAAATCAATAAGTGAGAAGAGATCAAATGATTTGAAGGAGCAGCTAGCAAGAAAGATATTGGAGGTAGCTAGAGTTAGTCCTGAAAAGATTACAGATATCATGGTAAATCCTAAGATGGCAAATGCCAAAGAAGCGATTATGAAAAGGGCTGTGAATACACTTGAGAGTTTAGGTGTTAATGAAAAAGACCTTGATACAATTGGTCCAACAAATGCCCTTAGTAAGGTTAAGAACGAAGATTTGCAAAATCAAATCAAAAATCAATCTAAAGAATTAATTGCTCAAGTTGGGAGAGTTTCCTCTTGGTCTATAGATTATCAGGATATGAGAGGAAAAGAAAATCTTCATGAAAAATATCAAGACAAGGCAAGTAAATTAGATAAAACTGCGTTTAATAAGAATGTGGAAGAAGCATTAAATTATGAAAAGTCAAAAGATGATAGGGGTGTTTTAGGAACCATTGGACGCACTGCAATAAACAGTTTTAAAAAACCATTGCAACGGCTTGATGCTATGAGACCAGTGGATGATAAGCCATTTTTTACTCCAGCTAAAACTGCTCTTGCTGGATTAGTAGCATTAGCAGTGTTGGCTCCACCACTTGGGGCAATAGTTGCTATCCCACTGTTGTGCAAGGCTGCAAAGAATCAGCTTTATGATGACACTATAATAGAAGATATAGCGCAAATTACAGGGAGAAAAATGATGGAATGGGCTGGTAAATTAAAAGGTATAGTTACTGGAAAACCATATGAAAAGCCCATAGAAAAAGTAAAAGAAGGAATGATTAATGAAGGAGCGTTAGATAAAGTTAGTGTTATAAGCTTAATCCCTGAGAAGACTCAAAATTTAGAGCAAACGGTTGCAAAAGATCAGGTGCCTGAAAAGACTCAAAATTTAGAGCAATCAGTTGTACGGGATAAAAGTGTTGATGTTAGCACAGTCAAAGGGACTGAAAGTGTTAAACCCCTTGATAAACCAAAAGATAAACTCCAGGAAATGATTGATTCAAATCCAGAGCTTAGAAGGGATTTTGAAAAAGTTGTTTCAACAGCAGTTCAGTCTAGTCAACAAAGAGAAGAAGTTTTAAAAGTAACCAAAGAAATTGCAGGAAAAGATGCATCAGGTAAACAAAGACCTATGGATGATTTAGATTTAATGAGTGCAAAAAGTAGGGTAAGCAATGAAGCAAGGAAGCATAAAGGATCGGACATAGGGCGCTAAAATAATTTTTAATGATTTGTAATAAAAAACAGTATATATATTTTTAGTAAGTGTAATTAAAATGATAATTTATAGGAGTTTTAAATGGTTGCATTAGCAACGCCAGAAGTGGATAAAGGCTGGAAGGCTAAAGACTTTAATTTGATTTCTGTGGATGGAAATTATTATGACTTGGATAAAGTAAAAGGTGAAAAGGGATTGGTGATCGCATTTATTTGTAATCATTGTCCTTATGTTAAATCCATAGCTACAAAAATTGCTAAAGAAGCAGAAGAATTAGGTAAGTTAGGGATTGGGTTTATTGCTATAAATTCAAATGATACAATTGCTTATCCAGAAGATTCATATGAAAATATGAAAATTTTTGCTATGGAAAATAATTTTAAATTTTCTTATCTACTTGATCATACGCAAGAAGTGGCAAAAATGTATGATGCAGTTTGTACACCAGATTTTTTTGGATTTAATTCTAATTTGGAGCTTCAATATCGTGGAAGACTAGATTCTGCTAAGAAAGATGTTATTCCAGATGCTAAAAGAGAATTATATATTGCCATGGCCGAAATTTCAGAAATTAATGAATTTAAGGGTGAGCAAATATCGAGTATTGGATGTTCTATTAAATGGAAATAACATTCTAAGTGCATAAACCGTATATTATATTAGTTTGTCCTCAACTTGCAGAAAATATTGGTGCTGTTGCGAGGTCAATGTCAAATTTTGGCTTAGAGAATTTAAGAATTGTATCACCAAGAGATGGATGGCCACCTTCCAATAAGGCGTATGAATTATCTGCAAAAGGAAATTACCTACTAGATAAAGCTAAAATCTATAATAATTTAAATTGTGCAATTGCTGATCTAAATTTTATTATTGCAGCAACAGCTCGTCCTAGGTATATGGTTAAAAAAATAGGACATCCTAAAGAAATTATAGAGTATTGTAGCCAAAAATTTGATAAGGATGTTAAAATTGGCATTTTATTTGGAAGAGAAAATAATGGTCTTACAAATGAAGAATTAGGCTTAGCTGATGTTATTTCTGTTATCCCAACAAGTGAACAAAATCCTTCACTAAACTTGGCTCATGCTGTTTCTATTTTTGCTTATGAATTTTTTTCACAAGGAGATGTAAAGATTGATGAAAATCATGAAATTTGCAATAAAGAGGAGTTTAGTAGTTTATTTAATCTATTAATTACTTCATTAGAATATAAGTATTATTTTAAAGAAAAAAACATCAAAAATACAATGATTCAAAACATTAGAAATATGTTTATCAGAGCTGAATTAAGTTCTCAGGAAATTAGAACCTTAATAGGTATCATCAAAAATCTTAATAAATAAAATTATATTTGTAGCTAAATTAAATGGAAGAAAAATTATTTGCGAAGCTTTTGCTTGAGCATAAAAACGATTTGGCTGAAATTAGAAGTATAGCATTGAAATTCATCAAATATGCTTCAGATCATGTAAAAAATGAGAATGTTTTAGACATGAAGATTGCTAAAACAATTAATAAAGAAAAATTTGTAGAATTATTTATTAAAATGAGCTCGTTGGTAATGAAGCTTATACCACTTGAGCAACAGGTTTATGGTAATAATTTGGTAAGTAAAAATGATTTAAAACGTCTTAAAAATAAGCATAAAAAAGAATTAGATATCAGTGCAGAAGATCTATTATTGATTAAAGATTTTTTGAAGAATTTTGAAAATAAATGAAAGTATTTTGTATTTTATTATGATAACTTCTTAAATTATTACTAATTTGCATTATTCAATCAGCTGCCTTTTGGTAAAATTTTGGTTTTATTGAGATAAATATTTATAACTAGGCCTATGCCAATCATGATTGAAAGATAGTTGGATCCTCCGTATGAAAGTAATGGCAAAGGGACTCCTACTACAGGTAATAGTCCAGATATCATTCCAATGTTAATTAGGATATGAAAAAATAATAATGAAGCAAATCCCAGAATAAATATTCTATAAAAGTGAGACAAACATTGTATAGAGATTATATACATTATTATAATAATTAACGAGTAGGTTATTAATAATAGGGAGCATAGTATAAAGCCACCTTCTTCAGCTATTAATCCAAATACGAAATCAGTATGGTTTTCAGGCAAGAAGTCTAGCTGATTTTGAGGACCTTTTAAAAAACCTTTTCCAAAAAGTCCACCTGAACCTATGCTTATAATGGATTGAATAATATTATACCCAGCACCTAACGTATCGCTGCTTGGGTCTAAAAAGGTAAGTATTCTAGCTTTTTGATAGTCATGCAAAAATCTCCAAATAATTGGTAGGCTTAAAATTGTAGATAATCCTAAGCATATGAATAATTGTATTTTGACTCCAGTAATAAATAATATGGTTAGGGATGTTAAAATAATAATCAATGATGTACCTAAATTAGGCTGTTTTAATATCAGTAATGTAGGTAGTAAAATAATAACTAGTGGAAATAACAAATGTCTATATTTCTTTATATTATTTATATGGCAATTATGAAAAAATCTTGATAATGCCAAAATGACAGCTATTTTCATGAATTCTGAGGGTTGGATATTAATAAATCCTAAATTTATCCACCTTTTTGCCCCCATTGCTTTATATCCCAAAAGGTCAGTTACAACCAGACTCAATAAAACTAATAAATAAATATAATATGAATTACTAAAAATAAATCTAATATTTATAATTGAAAATATAAGGGCAATTAAGAGCGAAATTAATGTAATGCTAATTTGTTTGCTAACTAAATGATCTACCACTCCCCCTGCAATTGAAAACATTGCAAATAGATTAACGCACACCAATATTAT
>CAJQNX010000065.1 GCA_905479795.1 uncultured Candidatus Midichloriaceae bacterium
CAGGTAAGAGCTGATTTAAGAGATATGAGTATTCAAGATCCAATATTTAGAGAGAATCTTGAGTCCTATATCAGTAATTGTGTGAAATATGACACAATGATAGGAAATATATATGACATAAGAGATTTAGAAAATGCAGAGAATATATGGTCATTTTTAGAGGATAATTCATCTAATTTAAGGATGTTTAACTACAGACTACCAAATCGTGGTGGTAGGGAGTTGGTAAATTGTCGCACTGGTATTAAAAAACTAGGAGCATTATTTAATAAAGAAGCAGAGCTACTTGCTAAAAAGTTCCCGAGTTTCTCCAGGTTAATGCATGCTAGAGCTGCAAGTGATGCCAATGCTAAGAACGGCTTTTTAAAAGCACTTGAGGTATCAGGTAAGTTTTATGATAACAAGCTAAATGGGAGTGGCTCTGATCAGTTAAGGCAAATATTATTCATAAATCAATTCAAAACTAATCCTCATAGCTACGGAACAGTAAGGGCGATGCAAGCACAAAACAGTAATTGGAGTATGCTTGGAGACATGGGTCAATTAGCTTTACCAGTATTGCATGCAATATTCCAAGCATTGATTTATGCAAGTTTTCCAATAATTGTTACTATTTTGTTTTTCTCACAAAGATTCCAGACGCTTAGAACCTATTTTGAAATGATGATATGGATTGAGCTGTGGCCATTGTTATTTGCGATATTAAATGGAGCGGTAAGTATATTTGCACAACGTGCTGGAATAAATGAAGTTATCACAATTAATTCTATCAATAATATAGTAAATACCCAATCAATGTATGCCATGATGGCATATGGGATGGGTCTATCAATACCTGCTTTTGCATATATGATAACTAAAGGTGGGGTAGGGCAATTTGTCCATATGGCTGGAAGTTTAATGTCTGCGACGCAGCAAGGAGCAGCTACAGCAGCATCTGAAGTTGTCTCAGGAAATAGAGCACTTGATAATGTAAGTATAGGAAATAGGTCATATAACAATGTATCTGCTAATAAACATGATACTTCTGGGTCATTTGCGACGGGATTTGTGAGAACTAGAATGCCAACAGGGGCAATGATGACGCAGAATATGTATAGTGATTTACATGGTGGTGTAACAATGCAATCAGGACAGGGATTTGATGAATCATCATTGCCAGTGGCACTCAGTGAGATGGATAACAGATCTGTGTTAGATGAAAATAGATTTAGTGAGATACAAAGTAAAATGTCAGGACAAAGAGAAATGGTAAGTACATCACAAAAAGAAACACAGTCTGAAGGTGCTTCATGGATGTTGAGGAATTACGATCAGGTTTTAAGAGATAAGAGCAGCATTATCTCTGAATACGGACAAAATGGAGAAAAGCTAGTTGAGATGGCACATCAAACAAAGAAGATATCAGAAGATTTTGGCTATAGTAAAGAGCAGATGGCATCAGCTGGCATAACTGGAAATGTTGGATTAGGCATTGGTTCAGGCAAAGGTGGATCTGGTGGGAAAGGAAAAGATAGTGGGAGTGGTGTATTGGGTATGGTAAAGGGGCTGTTCTCTGCTGGTATTTCAGCCAGTGCCGATGGAAAAGTTAGTGATAATGACAGGCAATCCTTAACTGAAGGACTTAATGTCACTACTGGCAATAATAATGATAAAGTTTTTGATGCTATGAACTCCTACACAAAGCAAAATAATTTAAAAGAAGGTGGAGGTAATGAAACTAGTGATAGCAAAACTTTCAACCAAACTTATGACGAGTACAAGCAAAAACAGCAGACATTAGAAGTCATGGAGAATGAATCTAAGCAGTTACAAAAATCTGTAGCAATAAGTAAAAGTTCGGCATTCCAAGTTGTTAAAAATAATCAACAAGACTTTTTTAATTACTTTGCTAGGCATGGGGACTGGACATCAAGTATGGACGACAAAAAATTTGGATACAAAGATGCATTAAGCCACATTCAAAAAAGAGATAAAGTGTTTGAAGATGTGGTTGGCATGTATGAACTTCACAAGGAAGGGCAGGCAGCTAAGAGGGCTGGCACATTACAATATCAACAAGAAAAGTACAACCAAAATAGTGACTACTCATCAAACATTCAAAATAATATTGATGCTACTGAGGTTACAAATAAAACTAGTTCAGTGATTCCACCTAAGGAATATACAGAAAAGCCAACTCTAAATGATTCAGATAAAAATATGAATCAGGTTATCGATCAAAATATATCCAACAATAAAAAGAAGATAGGTAAGGGTAAAACAGATACAGAAAACACTAAGTCTAATTTAGAAAACAAGGTTGATGATGCTGATGATACGCTAAAAGGGCTATTAAGGGCTAATAAAATAGCTGGCACCCCGAATCAATTTGTAAAAAATAGGAAAGAAAAGGACGACGATGATAAATAAATTAGCTATTATGAGGAGTGCCGTTGTTATCATGACTATTTATACCATAATCATAGCCAGAATAATGGAGATCCCATCCAGCTCTCCCTGGCATACCGTTATAGGGACAGTAATCATTATCACTATACATAGATCCAGAAGTAGCAAAATCACTATTGGTAGATGCGGATGTGGAATTTTGAGGCGAATGGGGTATGCTATAGCCAGAATTATTCATAGCTGGCAAGTACCCAATAGAAGTAAATATTGCAAGAGGATGGTCGCCAATGAAACATAGCAAGTGGTATATTAAAAATGGCAATAGAAGTATTGCGACTAACATGCATTCTTTATCCGTGGATCTCCCGAATAA
>CAJQNX010000066.1 GCA_905479795.1 uncultured Candidatus Midichloriaceae bacterium
AATTGTTTTTGTTATTTCAATGGGCTTTGTTGCATAACCCCTTTCAGCTATTCCCAAAAAAACCTAAAAGTTGTATAAGTAATGAATAAAAATTAAAAACTATGGGAAATGGCAGCAAAAAATGAAATGATTCGCAGGAAACAAAATTACAAATTGAACAATTGGCCGGAATATAATTTGTCATTAAAGAAAAGAGGGAGTTTGGAGGTATGGATCTCAGAAGAGATAGAAGAATTATGGTATGAAAAAGATACCATTAATGACGGCACAGGCAAGCCAAAAAAATACACAGAAAAAAGTATAGAGTTAAGTTATTCCTTAAAGCTAGCATTTAAACAGCCATTGAGGCAAACAGAGGGGTTTGTAAATTCAATATTTAAAATGGCAGGATTGGAAGCTAAATGTCCAGATTATAGTACGTTATCAAGACGATGCGCAACGCTAGATTTGAAGATTCCAAAATATAAGAAAAGCGAGGTAGAAAGAGAGGCTGACAAAGAGAGGATTATAACCCTTGATTCCACAGGTCTTAAGCAATATGGCAAAGATGAATGGCATCAAGAAAAGCATAAGGTAAAGCCAAGAAGAAGCTGGAAGAAACTGCATTTAGTGGTGGATGATAGTAATATAATCCAAGGAGTTGAGTTAACAGAAAAATCAGTACATGATTCTGCAGTGGTTTCAGATTTGCTTAATCAAGTAGAAGGTCGGGGAGACAGGTATATAGCGGATGGAGCGTATGATACTAAAGAAGTGTATGAGGAAGTAGCAAGACAAAATAAAAATGCGAAAATAGTCATCAATCCCAGGGAAAACGCAGCAATATCCGACGAATGGAGTCCAGAGAGAAATAAGACTTTGAATATTATAGATAAACATGGCTATAAAGGATGGTACAAAATACGCCAATATGGTTTTCAAAATTATGCAGAATTGTCGATACAAAGATATAAGAAAATTATAGGCACCAAGATGCATTCTCGTGATTTGCTCAGGCAAAAAAATGAAGCAATAATTGCTACTTCAATTTTAAATAAATTTACTACTCTAGGAATGCCGAATTCTAAAAAAGTTGCCTAATTTTTGTTAAACAGGAGAGTATGAGAGGTTATGCAACAAAGCCACTAAATAATAATAATATAATTAAGGATAAGAAAAATTTTTTAATTTTTCCCATAATAATTGTTTATAAATTCCTGATCTAAATTATGTTTTTCTATCCAAGTATCAAGTAGATTTTTATAATCCTGTTTTATATGATCAGTGCTAAATATGGCATCAATTCCGTTTTTACAAAGTATTGCGAGTTCTTCTGCTTTTAAAGGATAAACCTGCTTTGGAAGTTTATATTTGCTACTCAAACCAGCAAGCGCTAAGATAGTATCCTTTATGGGAACACCTCCAATGTTGGGGTTGTCTGAGCTTAAGGTTATTTTCATTTTATGTTTTCTAAATAGCTCAAAAAATGGATGTTCCCAAAAATCTCTAATGTGAATTTTTTTTCCTCCTTTTGTTTTTGCGCAAGGAATATATTCGTTATTATCATTCTGTTTAACGTGAAGGCATAAACCTAAATTCAAATTAATGATAGGCATCATTATTAATGTAATGGCCTTTTGTTTTATAAAATCAATTACTTCAATATCTTCAATGACTTGAAATCCATGAGCTAATCTGGTGATTGGTAATGATTTTGCAACATCAAGCATGTGTTCAACCCCAATGCCTTCGCCACCGTGTGCTTCGCAACCAAGCCCTAAGTCTCGTACTTTTTCGTATCCGGCTTTTAAGTGTACTGGCCAGCCAGATTCATCTTTTTCATGACCTGCAGATTCTATTCCAACAAATACATTTGGAGTAATTTTTTGGGCTTCCTCTAACCAGTCAGCTGCCTCTAATGTTCTTTCATGAGTGGTTTTTTCATCTCCTGCTGCTTTAGTTTTGTTAAAACAGTGCAGAAATCTGAGATGCACACCTTTTTGTTTGAATTCTTCAATTACATCTTGAAATAGTAGGTATAATTTTTTTCGTGCATCTTTAGCTTCATCATCCGGAAAGAGTAGATATGCAATTTTTATATTTTGTTGAAGTTCTGTATAAAATATTTTTTGTCTAACACAATCTTCTAGGTAGCTATCAAGTAAAAACATCATGTCATCTTTAGTTTGAATACCACCAGGTGGATGCCTATGTCCTTGAGTTGTCGCCATGATTCTATCAAAGTCTTTAAAACTATCTGCATCAATATTATATTCCAAATTTTGAGGTTTTCCATTTTCATCTAACAAAAATCCACTCTTAAATATATCTATATAATGTTCATGTGGATCTAAAACAGATAAAGATAGTGGTCCACTTGAATAGACATATTTACCATTTTTTTCTTTTATAACAGATATAAATCTATTTCTTACACCTAAATCCCAAGCAATTTGTGGAGAAATAACCCCTGGTAAATGTACATGAATATCGCAAATTGGTAATTCATCTATCATGTTTTTTGTGAGTAAATTGAGATTTTGTAAGAAATTTTTTGTCATAATATTCAGGTAAATAATATATGGTGACTTTATATGCTATTATTACTATATTACTATTTTAAAAATGCAAGAATTTTAAAAATGAAAAAAATAAAAGAATCGTATTCTTTTGATGATGTTTTGATTGAACCGAGTTATTCAAATATAATTCCAAAAGAAGCAGATATAACTACAAGATTAACAAAGAAAATCACCCTTAAAATTCCACTAATATCTGCTGCAATGGATACAGTGACAGAGCATGAAATGGCAATAAAAATGGCTCTTTTTGGTGGTATAGGAGCAATTCATAAAAATTTAAGTGTTGATTTGCAATGTAAAGAAGTGAGTAAAGTAAAAAAGCATAAAGTAGATATTTTGAAAGATCAAAAAGCCTGTGTTGATGATGATAATAATCTTAGGGTAGTTGCTGCTGTTGGGACAGGAGAGGATGCAATTCAAAGGGTAGAAGCATTAATGAAAGTTAATGTAGATGCAATTGCTATTGATACATCGCATGGTCATTCACAAAATGTTATTGATACAATAAAGGAAATTAAAAAATTATATCCGCAAGCAGAGATAATTGCGGGCAATATTGCAACTAAAGATGCGGCTCTTGCATTGCTCTACGCAGGAGCAGATACATTAAAAGTTGGAATTGGACCTGGTTCAATTTGTACAACGAGAATTGTTTCTGGAATAGGAGTTCCACAACTGTCTGCGATTTTAGAGGTTGCGCAAATTTGTAAAACAAAGGATTCTTTTTTGATAGCAGATGGTGGAATAAAATTTTCTGGAGATTTAGTAAAGGCTATTGCTGCTGGTGCTGATTGTGTGATGTTGGGCTCGCTCCTAGCGGGCACAGATGTGACGCCGGGGGAAATCATATCTATAGATAATAAGAAATATAAAAAATATAGAGGTATGGGATCGGTAGAAGCAATGAAATCTGGCTCTGCAGATAGGTATTTTCAAAAAGGTGAAACAAATTTAGTTCCCCAAGGAGTGGAAGGGTATATAGAGTATAAAGGTGTAGTTAATGATGTTGTAACTCAATTGCTTGGTGGATTAACTTCAGCAATGGGATATACAGGTAATAAAACTATTGAGCAAATGAAGAAGAATTGTAGATTTATTAAAATAACTCCAGCAGGAATGAGGGAAAGTCATATTCACAGCTTAGATCAATCAGAACCAACTACTAATTACAAAAATACGATATGAATAATCATGATAAAATTTTAATTCTCGATTTTGGTTCTCAAGTAACTCAGCTGATTGCTCGTAGAATTAGAGAGTTGAACATATATAGTGAAATTAAGCCCTTTTCAATTTCTGATAAAGAGATAAGGAATTTCAATCCTAAAGCAATAATATTGTCTGGTGGTAGTGAGTCGGTAACTGATTTTGATTCACCTCAAATTCCAAAAATTATTTATGAACTAAATGTTCCAATTTTAGGTATTTGTTATGGTCAACAAGCAATTTGTAAAGATTTTGGTGGTAATGTAGCAAGTTCTACATCAAGTAGTTACGGTGAGGCGCAATTAGAAATTTTAGAAAAATCAGTATTATTTGATAATTATTGGCAACCACAAAATAGTTATCAGGTATGGATGAGTCATGGTGATTACATAAATAAACTGCCAAATGATTTTAAGGTTATTGCAAAAACGGATAAAGCGCCTTATGCAGCTATTCAACATAAATCAAAAAATATATTTGGATTGCAATTTCACCCTGAAGTATCGCATACTCCTGATGGGATTAAATTATTAGATGCATTCCTTATAAAAATTGCTGGCTGCAAAAAAGATTGGGAGATGGGTTCCTTTATAGATGAGGCAGTCACTCAGATCAGCAACAAGGTTGGAAAAGAAAAGGTTATACTTGGTTTATCTGGAGGCGTTGATTCAACAGTTGTAGCGACATTGCTTAATAAAGCTATTGGAAAGCAGCTTTATTGTATTTTTATTAACAATGGTCTTTTAAGACATAACGAAGTTAAAGAGGTAGAAAGAAATTTAAAAGATAATTTTGATCTCCAAATAATCACTATTGATGCTAGCAAAAAGTTTTTATCCGAACTGAAAGGGGTAAGTGATCCTGAAGAGAAGAGAAAAATCATAGGTCGAGTATTCATTGAAACATTTCAAAATGCTATTAAAGAAATAGGAGATATACAATATCTGGCACAAGGCACAATATATCCTGATGTCATTGAATCAGCAGCTACTTCTACTGGTAAAAAAATAACTATAAAATCTCATCATAATGTAGGTGGGTTGCCAGAAGATATGGGTAATTTAAAGCTTATTGAACCACTTAGATTGTTATTCAAAGATGAGGTTAGAAAATTAGGCAAAGAATTAGGTGTGCCGAGTTTGATTTTAAATAGGCATCCATTTCCTGGCCCTGGTTTGGGAATTAGAGTGATTGGGGAAGTAACTGAGGAGAAATGTGATATCCTTAGAAAAGCGGATTATATATTTATCAATGCACTTAAGGAAAATGGTCTTTATGATAAAATATGGCAGGCTTATGTAGCTCTTTTGCCAGTTAAAACAGTTGGAGTAATGGGTGATGCAAGAACTTATCAATATATATGTGTTTTGAGGGCTGTTACTTCTGTTGATGGGATGACCGCTGATTATGTAGATTTGCCTCACAACGTACTCGGATCTGTTGCGAGAAAAATCGTGAATGAAGTTCAGGGAATTAATAGGGTTATGTATGATATTACTTCAAAGCCACCCGCAACAATCGAAATGGAATAATTTTAAACTGCTTGGAAAATGAATATATCAAAACTTCAAACTTTAAAAATCTATTATTTATATTTATAATTTTAATATCGCTAATTGCATGTGAAAGTAAGAAAAAAAATATTGATTTTGAAAGTCGCTTATCCCAAAACTCAAATAAAGATGAGGATTATTTAAAATTTATGAATTTTATCTTTGCTGAAAAAGTAAATCAAGATTACACGCACTGTAAAAAATCTGCTCATTTTAATGATGCTACATCTATATTCAATTTGGGTGCTAAGTATTACAAAGGAGAAGGTGTTAAACAAAGTTATGCTATAGCCATAAAATATTTTAAGAAAGCCTCTGAACTTGGTAATTGTGATGCTACGTTTAATTTAGGAATGATGTATTATTATGGTACTGGAGTTAGGCAAGACTACACTATAGCCATGAAATATTATAGAAAAGCTGCTAAACAGGGAAATAAGATAGCTATGTTTCATATAGCTATGATGTATAAAGATGGAATTGGCGTTAAAAAAATATCAAAAAAGCAGATAAATATTGTGGTTTGATCAAACCACAATTTAAATAATGCAAAATTATATATCACTTGGGTGATATTATATCTAAATGTAACACCTAACTTTAATACATAAATATATCTGTGACATTTTCTAAAGCCTTATATGTTTCATTGAAGAGGCCATACTCTTCATCAGCTTTAGATGAAAAAGGCAAACTTTCCGGCATCAACCCACTGATAAAATCTGAAGATTTACTATAAATATATGCCGTGCTATATCCTAAAGATAAACTACTATTGGATAAAAATTTACCAATGTAATCTAAATTCATTGATTCATATAGCTTGTCGAAATTATCCTGAGCTAATACATAATGTTTAAACATAGCTAACTTATATCCAGTATTTTCATTAAATTTTGACACTAATTCAATCATTGGGTTGCTTGATATATTCAAACTCTCCTTTGTTAATATGTAGTACTTTAAGATAGTAAGCTTATTTGCATTGCTTTTATCAAATTTTGACACTAATTCAATTAGCAAGTCATGTTCATATAATATTCCGCTAGCATAATAACCTAGTCCTAGCATTCCTAATCCAATCACTGGATATTTTGCTATATCGTATATATAATGAGAATTGCTAACTATTTTTTCACCTATTGGTATTGTATTTATTATATTGTTTATCATAAAATCCCCCTTAATTGACACTTAAATTAATCGTACATCAAATGCAACTCCAAGTAAATAGACTTGGATGATTTATATCATGAGGAGTGAGATTTTGAAATTAATAAAAACGGCAGGATATGCTTTGTACGAAGGGTAATTTGTATAGCTATAGTTGAGTGATGCAAGTAATAAAGAAAGGTAATTAATTTTTCTTTTTAGAAATTTCATTTAAAGCTACGTTTATATTTTCTTCGCCCCATTCTAGGTATATGTCATTTAATTCCTTATTTAATTTGTCAAGCAAATCTAACTTATTGCTATAGGAGAAATAGTAAATGATTTTTGGAACCAACAAATATATTATCCATCCAAATGCGCATGATGAATATATAACAAGCCAGGTGTGTGGAATGGAAATTACTAAATAGGAAATTTGGTCTATATTGTTTGGATGAAATAGTATTTCTAAAAATAAGTGAATGCTACCAAGAATATTAAACAAAAATATAATTTGTGATAAAAATTTTCTTGGATGTTTGTCAATTGATATGGCGACAAGCGTTGGTAAGAATCCAAAAAAAGCTAAAATAAAAAGATTGGTAGAAATGAAGGAAAAAGCCAAGGATATAAAGAGTAGTAAAATCATTAATATAATTGATTTATAGCTACTAAAAAAAGAATCAATTTTAGAATTTTTTTCCATAAATACCAGCCTATGAATTTAGTTTATTTTTTGCTGAACTGATGAAAGATATAAAGAGTGGATGTGGAGAAAATGGTCTTGATTTATATTCTGGATGATATTGTACTCCAATAAACCATGGATGATTTTTTAACTCAATTGTTTCTACATATTTACTATCAGAAGACATGCCACTAAAACTCAAGTCACTATTTATAAATTTATCTTCAAATCTAACATTAAATTCATATCTGTGTCTATGTCTTTCTTCAATTTGCAAGGATTTGTAAATATTTTGAATTTTGCTATTTTTTTCTAAAGTGCACTTATAATTACCTAATCTTAATGTTCCTCCTATTTTTGTTTTAGAGGATTGGCTTTCTAAATTATTATCTTTAATTTGATTTTGCATTAAATCAAATATGTTGGTGCATTCAAGATCGAATTCAGTTGAATGAGCATCAGAAATATTTAAAACATTTCTGGCATATTCAATTGTGGCTAATTGCATACCTAAGCAAATTCCAAAAAATGGTATCTTGTTTATGCGGGCAAATTTTATTGCTAAAATCTTTTCTTCAACCCCTCTTTTTCCAAAGCCTCCAGGCACAATTACACCATCAATATTGCCGAGTTTTTCTGAAATATTTTCATTGTTAATGCTGTCTGTTCCGATCCAAACTAACTCTACCTTACATTTATGATGTATTTCAGCATGCTTAAAAGCCTCAATTAAAGATTTATAAGAGTCCTTATATGAGTGATACTTACCGACTACGGCTATTTTAACTTTTCCTTTAATTAACTTGTTATTTTCATCTATATCTCTCCATACAGATAAATCAGCATTATCATTATATGGTAACTTAACAATTTTTAATATTTGTCTATCAATGCCTTCCTGATGATATGCCAAAGGAATTTTGTATATTGAATCTTGATCTTGAGATTGAATTACATTCTCCTCTTTAATATTGCAAAATAACCCAATCTTTTTTCTTTCATGCTCAGGAATTTTTCTTTCGCTTCTGCATAATATAATATCAGGTTGAATACCTATAGATCTTAATTCTTTTACTGAATGTTGAGTTGGTTTTGTTTTAAGTTCTGATGCATGCTTTAGATATGGAACAAGTGTCAAGTGAATATAGATGACATTTTCTTTTCCAAGTTCATATCCTAATTGTCTTATTGCTTCAAAATATGGTAGTCCTTCAATATCACCTACCGTGCCACCAATTTCGCATAATAAAAAATCTACTAATTTACTTTCATTTAAAATAAATTCCTTTATTAAATTTGTAACATGTGGGATTACTTGCACTGTCCCGCCTAAATAATCTCCGCGCCTTTCTTTCAAAAGTAATTTAGAATATATTTTTCCACTAGTGATAGAATCTGATTTTTTTGCAGATATCCCAGTAAACCTTTCATAATGACCAAGATCCAAATCTGTCTCTGCACCATCATCAGTAACAAAAACTTCTCCATGTTGAAAAGGGCTCATTGTTCCTGGGTCAATGTTTAAATAGGGATCTAGTTTTTTTATCCTCAATTTATATCCATGTGCTTGTAACAAGCTTGCAATTGATGATGTAGCAATGCCTTTACCCAATGATGAAACTACTCCACCTGTAATGAATATAAATTTAGTCACAAAATTTACTCCATTTTTGGAACATTAGTTCGATCTGTAACTTTATCTTCGTGGATATATTCATTTTCCAGTGATTTTATGATGGATTTATCGTTACCATGTTCACTTGCTGAGTTTTTTGCTAACAATAAACTATTAGCCATAAATATCAATATCAGTAATATAGTAAATTTGCTTATAAACGTAGCTTGTGATCTGCTTGGCATTTGACCACCAGCATTGCTTACAACAATACCATCACTACTAGATTTTTGAAAAATAATAACTAGTGATAATAAGATGGTTATAAAAATTTGAAATCCAAATAAGAAAGGTAGCATTTTTTTCTTTAAAAAATTTATATTTGTTATATTAATAAGTAGCTAAGTATTAATACATTATTAATTATAATTAATCAAAACCTTTTATGAATAAATTGAAGAAAATAAATTATAAATTTGTCATTTTTAATTTTATTTTTTTATTTATTATCTGTTATTTTATATTTCACTGTTTTGTTGGTGAGAGAGGCTATATAAAGATGCTTGATTTAAAAGAAGAAGTAATTTTTAAGAAAAGGAGATTGGTTGCACTAAATGAGGAAAAGAGTGATCTAGAAAGTAAGGTTAGTTTGGTTTACGATGAAAATATTAACAAAGATCATCTCGATGAACTTGCCAGAAAATATTTTGGTTTAATTAACGAGGATGAAATATGTATATTAGAAAATAGTGAAGTAAAATAAAACTCAATAGTTAATTTTTATTTTACTTATTTTCCAAAGCTAAGTCCTTTAAATTTATTATTAAATTTAGATACTTCAGTCGCCTTAGTATTCACATAATTTGCATCTTTAGTCCAAGCTGGGTGAGTTGTTGGATCAATATCCAATTTCAACAAGTCATTTGATACAGTTGATCTGGTCTTGAACTTAGTTCCATTAGTCATTTCAACAGTAATTTCTCTGTAATTTGGATGAAGAGAGCTTTTTACTTTTTTTGAAACTGACTTCTCATTTTTCGATTCTTCTTTTTTGTTTGTTACTTTTGCCATGAAGTTATTAATTGGTGTTCAATTTATCTTCTAATTACATAAAATTTAACATAAGAGCAAGAAATTTTTTTTATATTCAAGAACTTTCTGTTTACATGATGGGTAAAAAGTTATAACAGTAATGTTAAATAATAAGGTCTGTTATATAGAATGGTTGTCAGTTTAAATAAAGTTACTCTTATTGGAAATGTTGGAAAAGAGCCTGAAATAAGATTGACGCAAGAAGGTAAGGAGATTGTAACATTCCCGCTTGCAACAACGGAAAATTGGAAGGATAAAAATAGTGGTGAACGCAGAGAAAAAACTGAATGGCATAGAATCGTTGTGTTTATTCCTGCTTTGGTTAATATAATAAAAAGTTATATCAATAAAGGTACTAGAGTTTATATTGAAGGATCACTTCAGACTAGAGAATGGAATGATCAAACGGGGATAAAAAAGTATACAACAGAGATTGTTCTTCAGACCTACAATAGTACAGTAATACTCCTAGGTAATAAAAATAGTAATAAGCCTGCCAATGCTGGTAGTATAGAAGACTTAACGGACGATGAAAAGGATAACGATCAAGTTCCATATTAATTAAATAGATAATAAATTTCTAGTGTCCAATTTATATAGACTGGGTATAGGTATGATGATGCTTAACAGCAAAAATCAAGCTTTTGTAGCAGAGCGGAAAAAACCTAAAAATGCATGGCAAATGCCACAAGGTGGGATTGAGATGAATGAATTACCCCAAGATGCACTGTTAAGGGAAGCTATGGAAGAGATAGGGACGAATAATTTTCATATTATTACTGAATCTAGCAATTGGCTAAAGTACGATTTTCCATTAAAATACAAAAGGAAATGGTTTAGTGGCAAATATATAGGTCAAAAACAAAAGTGGTTTTTGCTTAATTTTTTAGGAGATGATGATGAAATAAATATAAATACAGTTGGGGCCGAGTTTGTAAGTTGGAAATGGATTGATGTAAATGAATTAGAGGAAATGATAGTTGATTTTAAAAAGGAGATGTATAGAAATGTCGTGAGTGAATTTAACACAGTAATTTTAAAAGACCTTAAATGAAACTTTCTGAATTTGATTTCGATTTACCCAAAGATTTAATTGCAAAATATCCTAAATATCCAAGAGGAAATTCTAAACTGTTATATTTAAATAGTGACTCTAAGATTTATGATTATAAATTTGCAGAAATACTAGGATTATTTAAAAAAGGAGATTTGTTGGTTTTAAATAATAGTAAAGTAATTCCTGCATATTTAGTTGGGCAAATGAGTGGTTCATCTAAGGTTGCAAAAGATATTGTAATATATTTAAATAGGGAAGTAGATAAGGATAAATGGATTGTTTTTGCTAAGCCTGGGAAGTTACTAGAGCTAGGTAAGGATATAATTTTTAAAAAAGATTTGGTTGCTACAGTTTTTAAAAAATTAGATTCCGGAGAGTTCATTTTAAAATTTAATTATAGTGCGTCTAGTTTGTTTGATAAAATATGTGACATTGGTGAAATGCCAATTCCCCCTTATTTTAAAAGGAAGCCCGAGAAGTCAGATGTTTGCGATTATCAGACTGTGTTTGCAAAGGATTATGGATCTGTTGCTGCTCCTACAGCAGGTCTTCATTTTAATAATGAAATGATGCAGAAGATTAAAGATTTAGGGGTTAAAATTGCTTATATTAGATTAGATGTTGGTGCTGGAACATTTATGCCTGTGAAATCTGAGGATATTTATAATCATAAAATGCATTCAGAGAAATTTATTATTTCTGAGCAAACGACAAAAGCAATT
>CAJQNX010000067.1 GCA_905479795.1 uncultured Candidatus Midichloriaceae bacterium
TTCTAATATTTCCAACGTTTCATTGTGGCAATTCTCTAATCTGTGCTTAGCTTTAATGGGGATATAGGCAGATTGATGCGCAGTTAAATTAAAAATTTTATCATTTATTGTTACTGTAGCAACACCTTTAAGCACCGTCCACTGCTCAGATCTAAATTCATGACTCTGCAAGGATAATATACCCCCTGGGTTAACAACTATTTTCTTTATTTTATATCCATTGCATACAACCAAATTCTCATAATACCCCCAGGGCCTATACTCTTTGTTTCCATCAATCAATTCTTGTTTATTGTTTTTTTGCAAAAAATTTACAACATCTGCAATTTTCTCAGTCTTATCTTTATGAACTGCTAATATTGAATCCTTTGTTGAAATGATATTGATATCTTTCAGACCAATAACTGCAGTAAATACATTTTTTGAATCAATATAACAATTTTCACTGCCTAAAAACAAACCATTTCCAACAAGCCCATTATTTTTCATATCTTTTGGTGCAAGTAGAGCATGTGAACAGAATGAACCAACGTCCGACCAATCAAATTCACATGGATATACCGCAATCATTTTTGTCTTTTCTAGTAAAGCATGATCTATTGATATGTTTGGGCAATATTTATAACATTCTTCTCCTAATTCAATTACTTTTTGTTGTATTTTTGCCTTTTTTAATAAGCCATCAGCATACTTCAATAAATCTGGCTCATATTTCTCAATTTCATCTATTATAGTCTTAGGATAAGCCAATAACATTCCTGTATTTAAAAGATAGTCTTTTGGAGATAATGATTTTATTGAAGCACTATCTGGCTTTTCAATGAAGTCAATCACTTTAAGAAAAGGTGAATTCTCTATTTTCTTTCCCCTTTTAATATAACCATATTTTGAATTAAACTCATTTAATTTAACACCGAATGTAATGATTAATTCATCAATTTACTTAAAAAACTTACATTTTTGATAAAATCTTCTTTACTTTCGATATAATGATCTATGGGTAAAATAAGTATTAATTGATCTTTATTTTTTAACAATAAAGAGGCTATTGTTACTGCTATAGCAGTATTTTTTATGTCCGGCTCTAAAACGAGACTATATTTATTAATTTTCAACTTTTTCAATGAATCTTCTATCTGCCATCTATGATCTTTCCCACAAATAATTATAGGAGGATTAAACAGATCCTTATTCTCAATTCTTTGCAATGTATTTTGAAATAAATTGCTTTCAGTATTTACTTTAATAAATTGTTTTGGAAAATTTTTCCTAGAAAGTGGCCACAACCTTGTGCCGCTGCCCCCTGCTAATAATACTGGAGTAATTTTCATGTTGTTATAAGTATACATTGTTTAAATAGGTAGCTCATTATTTTATTAAATTTTTAAGCTTCATAATACGTAAATATGACTCATCTATTCTATTTTGTGAAATTATTCCATTTAATACCGCATGCTCAATAATATCTATAATTTTTTTAGGAGTTGCTTTCCATGAATCATCATCTTTCGAATCAAAAGACGATGCAGAATTTCTTGCAAAAACTAAAATATCATTCCCGGCATTAATTGCACGTTGGACCACATCTTCTAAAGAATAATAATTTCTTATCGCTCCCATCTCCAAAGCATCGGTTACAACTACTCCTTGAAAATTGAAATTTTCTCTTAATATACCTGTTATGATTTTTTTAGATAGTGTTGCTGGATAACCACTTTCATCTAAATTACGATTAATAATATGCGCAGTCATAACTGCTGTATTTGACGAATCTGAAAGTAAATCTTTGTATGGCTTTAACTCTAAATCTGTATTTGCTGAATCTGTTGTATCTGTTAAACCCTTATGTGTATCGCTTTGAGCAAAGCCATGACCTGGAAAATGTTTCAGCGTAGTAATTATATTATGCTTTTTATGGGCATCTATAAATTGCTTTGAATAATTAATTACTGTTTGTGGATTATCACTAAAACTTCTTTCAAAACCACCTATGACACTACATGGAGGTGCGGTGTCAACATCAACACACGGAGCAAAATTAAAATTTATACCATAATCTTTAAGAGTTTTTGCCATATTTAGATAAGTGCTATATGCTTCTTCAGAACTATAACTTGCTGCAATTTTTTTTGCTGTATCAAAATTTTTAAATCCATTTTTTGAACTTAATCTTTGAACTCTCCCACCTTCTTGATCTACAGCTATTAACAATCTAGAATCCGCTTGCAATAATAAATTAGTTAAATTTTTTAACTGCTCTGGAAAATTAATATTATACCCAAATAATAATACGCCTCCCAATCCTAACTTGCCTATATCATCCACTATCTCAAGCACACCTTGATCCTCAACATCTGCTCCACGAAAGCCAAACATTAGCATACTTGCTATTTTTTGCCTTAGTGTTAATTCATTATTTTTTGCCATAGAAATTATTAAAACTCATCAATTATCATGAATGATGCCACATAAATAATTAATGAGCTATAAAAAGAGTACTTCTACAAGTCAACATGCTCTGTTTGAGGGGTATTATATTCATCAAGTATATCAATTAATTTGTCTGCCAAATCAGTTTTTCCAAGCTTAATGGCATGCATCATAGGGTTATCATTCCCCTTATCAAGTTCTACAGGATTAAGTTTAGCAAAATTCAAAACTTGTTCGTCTTTTATTCCCTCTTTTTCAATCAAATCCTTCATTATATTAGCAGATACAGTCTTTGCATTAATTTTTCCAAATTTTAATGCAAGATCAATATTTTCTCTTTCGATCAAAAAATCCACAACATTTTCAGAATAATAACCACATTTTTCTAGCAACGACTTTGGATTCAATTTTGCAAGCTCTAGTGCTTTATTAATATATGTTTTATCTACTAAAGAACATATAGGGGTATAATCTTTGTGAAATCCGCAATTATTTTCAAGCACTTTTGGATTTAATTTTGCTAGTTCAACAACTAAATCTATTGCATTTTTATCTATAAGATAATCAAGTGCTGTACAGTCTGAATAACCTCCGCAGTGCACGAGGACGGAGCTAGGATTTAATTTTGCTAGTTCAAAAGCTATATCGCTCTTTCCGTTCATAGCTAATATACATACAGGAGTAAAATATCCGTATTCATCTTGATATTTCGCTACTTCCTTAATCAGATAAGAATGCGCTTTGGCATAAGACAATATAGCATCTCTATCGCCTTTTTGAATTAGATTTAAAAGTTTATAAAATTTTGTATCTGTCATAACTACTCCCTAAGTATTTAAAGTTTATTAAATACAGATTAAGGAGCGCATGTCTATTTATTTTTGCTCAATTTGTCGATTAATTTTTCCATCGATTCAGGAGTGAGATTTTCATGATAATCATTGTTTATTTGAACAAGTGGTGCATCAACGCATGCTCCTAAACACTCAACTTCAACAAGTGTGAATTTGTTATCTTCTGTTGTTTCTCCCAACTCTATTCCTAATTTATTTCTACATGTATTTGTGATGTCTTTTGCTCCTCGTAACATACAAGGAGTTGTTCTGCATACTTGTATTAGATTTTTTCCAACAGGTTGTTTGTTAAACATTGTATAAAAGTTTGCAACTTCATAAACTTGGATCATAGGCATTTCTAGCAATGTGGCAATATAATCCATTGCTGCAAGAGGTATCCAGTTGTCATGCTGTTCCTGCACTAAATACAACAAAGGCATAACGGCGCTTCTTTGTTTTCCTTCGGGATATTTTTTTATATATTCATTGGCTTTTTTAAGATTACCCGTAGAAAATTTAAAAGACTTTGGTTGTTCGAATTTGCGCTCTTTAAATATTGAAGACATAATTTTTACCTATCTATTTCCCCGAAAACAATATCCATACTGCCAATATTGGCAACGACATCAGCAAGCATATGCCCTTTACTCATAGTCTCAAGAGCCTGTAAATGAGCAAAGCCTGGCGCTCTGATATGACATCTATATGGTTTATTAGTACCATCAGCTACTAAATACACACCAAATTCTCCCTTTGGAGCTTCTATAGCAGTATAAGTTTCTCCAGGTCCAACATTATACCCCTCTGTGAATAACTTAAAGTGATGAATTAATGCCTCCATCGAATGCTTCATATCTTTTCTTGATGGTGGCGTTATTTTCTTGTCACCGGAGTGTACATCGCCTTTTGGCATTTTCTCAAGGCACTGTTTTACTATTTTGATAGATTCTTTCATTTCTGCCATTCTAATTAGGTATCTATCATAACAATCACCATTTTTACCAATTGGTATTTTAAAATCAAGCTCTTCATATATCTCATAGGGTTGAGATTTTCTTAAATCCCATGGTATACCACATGCTCTTAGCATTGGGCCAGAAAATCCCCAATCTAAAGCTTGCTTTTTTGTCATCTTCCCAATGTCAACAAGACGTTGTTTGAAAATTCTATTTTCATCTAATAACGTTTCCACATCAGATATTTTATCTGAAAAGTTTTCGAAAAAACTAGATATATCTTCTAATAATTTTTCATCTATATCTTTTGTAACTCCTCCAGGTCTAATGTATGCAGAATGAAACCTAGCACCAGATGCCCTTTCATAAAATTCCAACATTATTTCTCTTTCTTCAAACATCCATAACAATGGAGTCATTGCGCCGACATCTAGTGCATAAGTCGTAATATTTAATATGTGATTTAAAATTCTTGTAATTTCACTAAAAAGAACTCTTAAATATTGGGCACGCAAAGGAACTTGAAATTTCAATAATTTTTCAACCGCAAGAGCAAAACCGTGTTCCTGGCACATTGGAGAAACATAATCTAGTCTGTCAAAATATGGCACTGCTTGGAGGTATGTTTTGTACTCTATAAGCTTTTCTGTTCCTCTATGCAATAAACCAATATGTGGGTCTGCACGCTCTATAATCTCTCCATCCATTTCCAATATCAATCTCAAAACACCATGCGCAGCAGGATGTTGAGGCCCAAAATTTATTGAAAGATTTTTTATATTCTTTTTAGCACTTGAATCCACCATTAATACTGCTTGTAATATTTCAACTTGTTAATTTAGCTTTACATTACCACATAGAATTTTTGAAATAAACAATTTATCCTTAAAAAATATAATACCCCACCATTAATAGATACATCCATTTATTCTTTGGACCATGTTGTTTTATATGTGTTCCAGCTGCAATGTTATAATTGTAATTTTGAAAAATATATAGTAGCTTTTCAAAGGAATAGAAAATTATGATCAAAAGTTGGTACACATATGGATTTTATGGAAACGCATCATTTTCTCCAAAAATCACAAAATTTAAAATTAGAAGCTCAGGCTTTTCTTAAACATTATAATATAGCTGCACTATTAGGAGAATATTTTAACGTGCATTATACAGGAAGTTTTGCTTATGATTTGATGTGCTGGAGAGATATTGATATTATTTTAGAATTAAAAGAGAGTAATCAGAGCATCAAGGATCTATTTGGCAAGGTATTTACAAAATTAATAATTAAAGATGGAATTGCTAATGTTGATTATAAAGATGGAAGTAATTTTGAAATTAGGAAGGGTTTGCCTAAAGGACATTATTTAGGTTTTGATGTATACGATTATTCCGTTGGTGACAAGTGGAAAGTGGATGCATGGCTTTTAGATAAGCAGTACTTTCAAAAAAGTAAAAAGCTTGATCATGATATAACGCTAAAACTAAATCCTCAAAATAGAGAGAAAATTATTAAACTGAAATTTAGATATATGAATAACTCAAGCAGAGTTCCATCCCTTGCAAGTTATTATATATATAATGCCGTACTATTTAAAAACTTTATAAATGATGAAGAAATAATTGAATACGTTAATAACAAAATTTCTCAGTAATTATATAATCTAACTTAACATCATGCTTTTCTATGGGAACATGCTCCACTTCCTGAAAGCTATATCCTATGCCAATTTTGATAGAATTGTTAATTTTTCTTAAGCTCTTGTCATAATGACCATAACCATGACCCAGTCTATTACAATCTTTATCAAATCCAACAACAGGTATTAATAATATATCCGGCACCACTTCTATTCCGTTATGGGGTTCTTTTATATTAAATTTACTGGTTACAAGTGATAAATTTTCATTCCATTCATAAAATTTAATAGTGTCTCCCATAATTTTAGGTAATGCTGTTTTTATACCTTGATTATATAGCCAATTTAATATTGAAGAAATATTTGGTTCATTATCAAATGCTGAGTAACATGCAACTATATCAATATTTTCAAAAAATTTATTATTAAATTTACTTAGAAGGTTTTCAAAAATTTTTTTGCTTAATGTATTTACTTGAGTCAGTGTTAATTTTCTTCTTTGATTTAACAAATTTTTGCGTAGTTTTTTCTTTAAATATGCATTATCATTCATGAGTAAATTTAATGTATCAAATGAGTAAAAATAAAATTTTCGCTTGCCAAGATTGTGGAGCAGTTTTTAAAAAATGGCAAGGCAAATGTACCGAGTGTAATGCCTGGAATACAATAGTTGAAGAAATTACAAACACAGCAATTACAAAAAATATTTTTGGTAAAAGCACACAGGATACAGTTGATTTAAGTAGTCTAGATGCAATTGAATCTGATTTTCAAAGGGTAGATACTAGGGTTAATGAAATAAACAGGTTGCTGGGAGGGGGTCTGGTAAAGGGATCTACAATTTTGATCGCAGGTGAACCAGGGATTGGAAAATCCACATTGATACTTGAATTATGCAATAAACTTGCAAGACAAGAATTTCTCACAATTTATATTAGTGGAGAAGAAGCGCTATCGCAGATAAAATTGAGGGCAGATAGGTTGAAAGTGGATAATAAGCATATACATATTGCAAATATTACTTCACTTGAAAAATTGTTATTATTAATTGCCAAATTAAAACCCTCGATGATTATTATTGATTCAATACAAACATTATATTTTGAAAAGTTGGATTCCCCACCTGGTTCTGTAAGCCAAGTTAGAGTTTGTACGCATGAGTTAATACAAATTTGCAAAAAACATGGTGTAACGCTGATTTTAATTGGACATATAACAAAAGAAGGGCAGATAGCTGGTCCAAAAATTCTTGAGCATATGGTGGATGTTGTGCTTTCTTTTGAAGGAGAAAATACTCAGCAATTTAGAATAATAAGAGCTACAAAAAATAGATACGGCTCCACAAATGAGATTGCATTATTTGAAATGAGTTCAAAGGGACTGCAAGAAATACAAAATCCATCTGAAATTTTTTTACCTAACGAACAGGATAGTATAGAAAAACAAGGGGCATGTATTTTCCCAAGCATAGAAGGCACAAGAACTATTTTATTGGAAGTGCAAGCATTAGTAGTGCCAAGCTTTCTTGCTACACCAAGAAGGGCAACGGTTGGATGGGATCATAATAGGCTTGCAATGCTAATAGCAGTGCTCAATGCAAAAATGGATATAAACATAATGAACAAGGAGGTATACTTAAACATAGTAGGAGGTTTAAAAGTATGCGAACCAGCAGTGGATTTAGCAGTAGTTGTTGCTTTAATATCGGCAAACAAAAATATTTCTATAAATAAAGATACTATATTTTTTGGGGAGATAGGTTTATCAGGAGAAGTAAGACAAGTTAATAATATGGACAATCGTTTGATTGAAGCAAGTAAATTGGGCTTTAAGAAAGCTATCATTCCTTTTCGAAGAAAAAAGTTTGCTTGCAATATAGAAATAATTGAGTTAAAGCACATTAATGAACTAAAAAAAATACTAATATAAAACCAAATGCAGGGATTTGATTTTAGTGCTATGAATTATATCGATTACATATCACTTACTATAATTTTCATCTCGATAATATTTGGGTTTTATAGGGGATTTTTGACATCTGCAATTAGTTTATTTGGATGGATCTTTTCAATAATTTTAACTTATCAATTTTACCCTCAAATTGAGCAACATTTACTTAATTATATTAAATCTAAAATATTTGTTATTATTCTTGGTTCTGGTGGTCTATTAATGATTCTTCTAGCAATGTTTGGAATTTTAAATAGCATGTTTTATAAGCTTATTGGTAATCTTAAAAGAAATTTTTTTGATAGAATGGCAGGAATTTTATTTGGCTTAGTAAGGGGATTTTTAATTGTGTCTTTCTTGTTTTTATGTTTTTCAATCAGTCTAAAATTATTAGACGGGAAAAAGCATGGATTATCTGAAAAAGATTATCCCTCTGCAATCACTGAAGCTATCACGTTTGAATTAATAAAAGCTGGGTCGGATGGTTTAGAGGGTATTTTACCTAAATCATTTAATAAAAGATTTGATAAAATATTTCATAACATAAGCAAAAAAGATGTTGATGAAAGATTCATTCAAAATTCCATTGATAAGCTAACGAAATTTGCTTCTGATAAACAAATTAAAAGTATTAATTTAAAAAGACAAGATTTAAAGTCATTTGAATCTCAGGAAACAATTGAGATTAAAACATTAGAATTTCTTTTGGAAAACTATAATGAAAAATTAATGAATGGTAATATAAAAGATAAAATATTTTCTAATGAAGAGCAAGAAAGGTTAGAAACAATAATTAACAATCATCTTAATGAATGATCATATATGGACTTAGTTTAAAATAAACTAAGTTTTTAATGTAAAACCTCTTTTAATTGATGTATAATCTTGTATAATCACCAAAAAAGATTTTATTATATGTGCAAAAAATTAGCTTTATTATCTGTAGTTTTTTTAGTATTAGTTGGATGCAATAAAAAAACAATGTCAGCTTTAGGTTTAAAAAAAAGCACGCCGGATGAGTTTTCTATTATACCAAACAAGCCCCTTACTATTCCGCCTATATTTGATCTAAAAGATCCTGATTTACAAGAAAATCAGCATAATACTCAAAACTACAATAAAGTTGCTAATAATGATCATTTATCTCAGGGAGATAAAAAATTTGTGGAAAAATTTTCAGACAATAACAATTTGAACATTAATAAAAAAGATTATAGTGGTATATCAACCCCTGCAAAAAACTAATTTGCGGTTCAAAATTTTCTTAGAAAAAGAGTACGTCATATAGGTTACATATATTCATCAAGCGGTTGTTATATGTCTCTCCTTAGAGTTGATTTTACTGCCAATTAGAAGCAAACGACATGACTTAATCATTGCACATTAAACCCATCTTTTTAACAGCATCTGCAATGTCATGTTAATTGGAATTAAAACAAATATTAGCCTAGGAGCACTTTTATGATTAACAATAAGTTTAGTGTATAAAGATTATATAATTTTACATATTAAAATTTTTAGCTAGGTATGGCTTTTAGTAAACTTAATCACAAACCCCTTTGCAACATTACTAGTATGTTGCTCTCAACCTATTACTTCCAGTGTTTTTATAATTTAATTCTAGGTAATATTACCTAATTCCTCTAATAATGTCATTCATGAGATATCTAATTTGCCATGAATTATAAGCTCTTCTTGCTAAGATATTTCATTGAGTTGATTTACGCTTGATGATAAACTATATCCAATTAAAAAATAAACAAGATATTTATGCCATACTTCGTTAGCATATTAAAGGAAATAATTAAACCGTATCATTTACTTCAACATCCATTTTATCAAAAATGGAATAAAGGAGCACTCAATAAAAAAATTCTACAGGAATATTCTAAACAATACTTTCATCATGTTGAGGCTTTTCCTAGATGTATCAGTGCTATTCATTCAAATTGTACTGAATTGGAAAATAGGCAAATCTTATTAGGCAATTTAATGGAAGAAGAAGATAAAGAAAATCATCACCCAGGCTTATGGTTGAAATTTGCCAATGGATTAGGAATAAATTCAAATGATGTTAAAAATGTAAAACTAAATCAAGAAACTAAAGATTTAATAGATGGATTTTTTGAAATTACTAGAAATTCTTATGCAAAAGGTTTAGGAGCTTTATATACGTATGAATATTCTGTGCCAGAAGTAGCTAAATCCAAAATTATGGGATTATCAAAATTTTACGGAATTAATGATGCAGAGACTATCAAATTTTTCACTGTACATATTCAAGCAGATGAATGGCATTCAGAAGAATGCTTAAATTTATTAAAAAATCTAACATCCTCTAAGGAACAACAAGAGTCTATCAATGGGGCAGAACAGCTTTCAAAGCTGATGTGGGATTTTTTAACTGGTGTAGACAAGGCAACAGCACATATTCAATAATTGTTAATAACCAACCATAAATATTTCCATCAAATATCTATAAAGCAAAATTGGAATAAATAGGACGACCTGAATACCCATGTTGTTGGGGGGCATCTATGTTTTTTAAGTATTCCTCACAAACATACAAGTCATACCCTTTGCACTAGACCTACCATGTATCAAGCATATCATCTTTAATGTATAGGAAATTGCTGGAAGATTCTCTCAGGATAGATTAACTTTAATTGATTGATCAATGAATAAAGCTACTTCACTGTAAATTGTCTGAATATCTTGATCAGCTTCAATAGAATAATAATTTTTGCTCTCATGGTAATATTGAATTAATGGCTTTGTTTGATTTAAATATGCAGTTAACCTTAATTTTATTATTTCTATTTTATCATCCTTTCTAATATAGAAATTTTGACCTAAGCATTTATCGCATACACCTTTTATTTTGGTCGAATTAGTAACAGAATTATAGCTTTGATCGCAATTAGAACAATAAAATCGAGCTGATAGCCTTCTTAAAATTTCCCCTTCTGTTAAACTTAAGGTTATTATATATGGCTTATTTAAATTATTTTTAGCACAAATTAAATCAAGTTTTTTTGCCTGTTCAATAGTCCTTGGAAATCCATCTAAAATATATCCACTAAAGTTTTCATCTGCTATCACTAGCTCATTTTCTATTAAAGTGCATACAATATCATCAGAAACTAGATCACCTTTATTGATAATTTTTTCTGCTTTCATTCCAATCTCTGTCTTTTCTTTAACAGCTTTTCTTAAAATTTCCCCTGTGGATAGAATTTTTAAGTGATACTTTTCTGCTAATAATTTTGCCTGAGTACCTTTACCTACGCCAGGTGCACCCAATAAAATTATTATCATTATCTTCGCCTCATCATATCAGTTTTTTTCATCAAGTTTATATATTTATTACTTAACAAATGTGATTGAATTTGTGAACTTAAATCTAAAACTACACTAATAACAATTAATATACTGGTTCCTCCTAGATAAAAAGGCATATTAAATTGATGTGTTAAAACTTCTGGTACTGCACAAATTATTGCTATATATGAAGCTCCAATTACTGTAATTCTTGTTAATATATACTGCAAGTATTCTTTCGTCTGATTTCCCGGCCTTCTACCAATAATTATTGCACCACTTTTTCTTAAATTTTCTGCAGTCTCTTCTGGGTTAAATACAATTGTACTATAGAAAAAGCAGAAAAATACTATAAATACAATATATAACACAACATATAATGGCTTTCCTTGAGACAGATAAATTTCAACAAACTTGCGCCATCCAGTAGCTTCTGCACCTGTACTGAAACCAGCTATTGTTGCAGGAAATAGTAACAATGCATTTGCAAATATTGGAGGTATTACTCCTGAAACATTAATTTTTATTGGCAAATGTGTTGAGTCTCCAGCGTATATTTTTTTTCCAACTTGCTTTCTAGGATATTGAACTACTAATTTTCTTTGTGCTTTTTCCATGAACACAACAAAGACGATCATAAATATAACAAGTACAAAACATAAAAGTAAAAATTGTGTAGATACTATATTACTTCTACCCATTTCTAGTAATGAAAAAATGGATGGTAATAAACCTGATACAATACCTGCAAAAATTATTACGGAACTTCCATTTCCAATTCCTTTTGTATTTATTTGATCAGCAAACCAAACAACTACAATTGTGCCACCCATTAAACTAAACATTGTAACAATTCTAAAATAAATTCCAGGATCACTTATTAGTGCAACACCATTGTGGCTAAGAGATTCAATTCCAACTGCGATACCATACCCTTGAAATAAAGCAAGAATAACTGATAAATATTTAGAATATTGATTTATTTTTTGCCTACCTGATTCTCCAGATTTTCTAAGTTCACTAAAATCTTTAGACAGCACTGTCATCAACTGCATAATTATTGAAGCCGTTATGTATGGCATTATGTTTAATGTAAATATAGACATTCTACCAAGTGCTCCACCTGTTAAAACATTAAACATCCCTAAAATACCTTTTGCTTGCTCACTTACTATGCTGTCCAAAATTATTAAATTAACACCAGGTAATGGTATATATGTCCCAAATCTATAAATGATTAAAATAAATATAACAAAAAAAATCTTTTTACCTAAGTCTCCACCACCCTTTAAAGGATTAGCAAAATTTTGGCTTTGATGTTTTTTCATTTTAATTATATTGTGATTATACTAATTTGATAGTTGAACCATTTTTTGAAGCATATTCAATTAACTTTTTAGAAGCATTATTAACTTCAATATTAAATTTTTGCTCAAAAATTCCTTTCCCAAGTAATTTCAATTTTTCTTTTTTAGGATTAAACAAACCTAATTTCTCTATATCCTGTAATTTAATATCTTGAGTAAGCTTTTTATTCTTTATCAGATAATTGATCTGATATAGGTTAACAATTTTATATGATTGCCTGTTGATGGGGTTAAATCCTCTCTTAGGTAATCTTCTATACAAAGGTGTTTGACCTCCTTCAAATCCAGCTAAAGAAACACCACTCCTTGCTGTTTGTCCTTTTCCACCTCTGCCACATGTTTTGCCTTTTCCTGAAGCTATGCCTCTTCCTAAGCATTTTTTCTTCTTTCTTGCTCCTATATTTCCTTTTAACTGATTTAACATAATACCAATACCATCTTTAAGTTTTTTCTCGCTGACTAGCTATTTCAACTATTTTTTTTCCTCTTTTATCCGCAATCATTTTAGGTGTACTGGTACCTCTAAGCCCCATCATAACTGCTTTAACAACATTATGAGGATTATTTGAACCAACTGATTTAGCAACAATGTCTTTAATGCCTAAAACTTCAAAAAGCGGCCTTGTTGGACCACCTGCTATAATCCCAGTACCAGCAGGAGCTGCTCTCATTATAACTTTACCAGAACAAAATTTGCCAATAGTATCATGATGCAAAGTTCTACCTTCTCTTAGAGGTATTTTGAACATACTTTTTCTAGCCTCATCTAGTGCTTTTGCTTTAGCATCCATCACCTCAGTAGCTTTTCCTAAACCATATCCTACTTTTCCTTTTTTATCTCCAACCACTACTATGACTGAAAAACTAAATTTTCTACCGCCTTTAGTAACAGAGGTACACCTATTTACTTTAACTAATCTCTCTACTATTTCTGAATTATTGTTTACCATTTTGTTAGCCATTAAAAATTTAACCCATTTTTTCTTGCACTTTCAGCAAAGGCTTTAGCTTTGCCGTGATATTTAAGCTTACCTCTGTCAAAATATACATCTTTAATTTTTCTATCTAATAATAACTTAGCAAATTTCTCACCAAGCAATTCTGCAGCTTTGATATTATTTTTATTTTTAAAGTCTTTAAAGTCTTCATTATATGTTGCCAAAGAAGTGATTGTGATTTTTTTATTTTCATCAATAACTTGACTATATATATACTTATTTGAAGTATAAAAACATAACCTTAGCCTATCTAAGTTGCTAGGTTTAAGCTTGTACCTAGTTCTCATTTTTCGTCTGATATGCCTTAATCTTTTACTTAACATTTTTTAAATACCTAATTATTTTTTCTTGCCTTCTTTTCTTACAATAATTTCATTCTCATATTTAATACCTTTGCCTTTATATGGCTCTGGCTTTCTCAAACTCCTTATATCTGCGCAAACTTGACCGACAAGTTGTTTGTCACATCCAGAAACTTCAATTATATTTTTTGTGCATTTTATATCAACTTCTTGAGGAATTGGATATACAATATCATGACTATACCCTAAAGTTAGTATTAATAAATCTCCATCTTTATTCACTTTATACCCTACACCATTGATTTCTAATTTTTTTACAAATCCCTTAGTAACTCCTATCACCATATTGTTTATAAGTGATCGTGCTAATCCCCATAGAGATTTTACTTTTTTAGTAATAATTTTAGGCGACAGCACAACACAATTGTCATTTAATTTCAAGTCAATAGAATCAAACATATTCATGCTTAATTCACCTTTTGGACCTTTAATAACCAAACAATCTCCATCAAGATTGATTTTAACTTCGTCCGGCACATTAATTTGTTGTTTTCCTATTTTTGACATAATCTCATTTAAAAAATATTACATAAAACTTCACCACCAGCTTTAATATCTCTGGCTTCATTATCATTGATTATACCTTTAGAAGTTGACAATACCGTTACGCCTAATCCACCGTATATTTTATTTAAATCTTTATATGATTTAAATACCTTTCTTCCTGGCTTTGATACAACATTAAACTCTTTAATAATAGGGCTGCTTAATTTACCCTCATATTTAAGCCCTACCTTAATCATATGCACACCTTTTCTCACTTCGTATTTTTCTGCACTAGCAATGTAACCAGCTTGTAGCAAAACGTCCAAGACTTGCTCAATTTTTTTAGAACAATACACAATTGTATATTGCTTTTTGACTAGCTGTGCGTTTTTAATTCTTGCTATTGTATCTGAAAGTAAATGTGTTTGTGACATATATGTTTTCCCTTTATTATTACCAACTAGCCTTAGTTACACCAGGCAACTTACATTCTGAAGCTAATTTTCTAAACCATATTCTGGATAGATTAAATTTCTTATATACTCCTCTCCCTCTACCACTTAGCAAACACCTATTTCTTATCCTTGTTTTTGAACTATTCCTAGGTAATTTTGACAAGCTAGCTTGAGCTTCGAATCTTTCTTCTAATGTATTTAATTTACTATTACGAATTGCTTTAAGTTCAACTCTTTTTTCCTGATTATTACTAAACAATCTTAATCTTTTTAAATTTCTCTGTATTATACTTTTTTTTGCCATAAAAATTTATCTAATTATTTTAATTATAAAATGGTAAATTAAACGTTTTTAATAAAAACTTTGCTTCTTCATTGTTATTTGTTGACGTCACAATAATAATGTTCATTCCTCTTATTTTATCAATTTTATTATAATCAACCTCAGGAAATACAATTTGCTCTTTTATTCCTAATGAAAAATTACCATTACCATCAAACTGCTTAGAACTTAGACCCTTAAAGTCCCTAACTCTAGGAAGCGCTATATTTACTAACCTATCTAAAAATTCATACATCATAGTCTTTCTAAGAGTAACTTTACAGCCAATCTTCATTCCTTCTCTTAATTTGAATGCAGCAATAGATTTTTTTGCCTTAGTTATCACTGGCTTTTGTCCAGTTATAACCATAATCTCATCATACACCTTGTCCATAACCTTAGAATCAGTAATTGCATCTTTCACAGATACATTTATTGATATCTTTTTTAATTTCGGAATCTGCATATCATTTTTGAAGCTAAAGTGATCTTTAAGCTCCTTCCTACTAACCGCATTATAATGTTTTTCTAATCTTGAATTAGTCATAATTAAACTTTTTTATTCTCTATTAATTCACCTGTTTTTTTTAAGAATCTAACCTTTTTACCATCTTCCAAGAATTTAAATCCGATCTTGACTGCTGAATTTGTCTTTGGATCGATGTGCATAATATTCGAAATATGAATCGGCATTTCTTTCTGCACAATACCACCCTCAGGATTCAATTTACTAGGCTTAGTATGTCTTTTTACTAAATTTACACCATTTAAAATAACTTTATTGCTTTTTGTTATAAAGTTAATAATTTCAGAAATTTTACCTTTATCTTTACCAGTTATAACTTTTACTTTATCATTTTTTTTAAATTTATTTGCCATTTTACGTTACCTCTGGAGCTAATGAAATTATTTTCAAGTAATTCTTTTCTCTAAGTTCTCTAGGGATAATGCCAAATATTCTAGTACCAACCAATTCTCCCTGCTTATCTAATAAAACCACCGCATTATCAAAAAATCTTATTACGACTGCGTCTTTTCTTCTTTTTTCTTTTCTAGTTCTTACTACTACTGCATGAAAAACTTCTCCTTCCTTAACCTTGTCTGAGACAACAGCTTTTTTAATAGATACAACAATTTTGTCACCAATACCTGCAGACATCTTTTTACTTCCACCAAGGACCTTAATACACTGAACTATTTTAGCTCCAGTATTATCCGCTACGTTTAATTTGCTACCCATCTGTATCATAACTAACCTTTATCATTTAACAAAATTTGCCATTTCTTCAATTTAGATATTGGCTTACTTTCAATAATCTTAACCTTGTCACCAATACTTAAGACATTATTTTCATCATGAGCTAAATATTTTTTACTTCTTTTAATAATCTTTTTATATTTTTCATGCAGAACTTTCCTTTCTACTAATACAGTTACTGTCTTATCTGCTTTATTATTTAGTACAATACCTTCTAATATTTTTTTTGACATAATTATTAATTATTTTTATCTTTAACTTTATTTAGTACAGTAAAAATTCTAGCTACATTTTTCTTAACTACCTTCATTCTTGAAGTATCCTTTAATTCGCCTAAAACTTTTTGAAATCTCAAATTAAAGTACTCCTTTTTATACTTAAGTAATTCAATTTGTAAAGCATTATTATCTAAATTTCTTAATTCTTCAAATTTCATTCTAAAGCCCCTCCCTCAATATTCTTAATTATTTTAGTTTTTATTGGCAATTTTGCCGCAGCTCTTGAAAATGCACCTATAGCCTGCTCTTCAGTTACTGAATCAAGTTCAAATATAATCCTACCTGGCTTCACTCTACATGCCCAAAACTCAGGAGAACCTTTTCCCTTACCCATTCTAACATCAGCTGGCTTTTTACTTACAGGAATATCTGGAAAAATCCTAATCCATAACTTACCCGCTCTTTTTAGATGTCTGTTAATAGCTTTTCTAGCAGATTCAATTTGCTTCTCCTGTATTCTTTCTGGCTCTAATGCTTTCAGAGCAAATTTACCAAATGCAATTTTAAAGCCACCCTTAGCCTTTCCATGGATCCTACCTTTAAAAGCCTTTCTAAATTTTGTTTTTTTTGGACGTAATATCATTTTTCTCTACTGTATTATTTTTTAAATTATCAACAAGCTTATCTCCTTTATATATCCATACCTTGACTCCTATAAGACCATATATAGTATGCGCTTCTGCCGCATCATAGGTAACCATAGCTCGAAGTGTATGAAGTGGCACTCTTCCTTCTTTATACCACTCTGTTCTAGCTATTTCTGCCCCCCCTAAACGTCCAGATACACTTATTTTAACTCCTTTTACACCCATCTTCATTGCATTCGATATAGCTCTTTTGACAGCTTTTCTAAAGGAAACTCTTTTTTCAAGCTGCTCTGCTACAGTTTTTGCTATAAGCAAAGGCTCTGTTTCAGCTTTTCTAACCTCTGTAATATTTATAACAACTTCATTTAAGGTTATCTTAGATATATTTTCCTTGATTTTTGCTACATCGACACCTTTTTTACCTATTACAACACCAGGTCTTGAAGAATGAATATTTATCATAATTTTATTAACTGGACGCTCAATACAAACTTTATTGATCCCAGCATAACTTAATTTATCAAAAATCATACCTCTTATCTTAATATCTTCATGCAACTTTTTTGCATAATTTTTTTTACCGTACCATGAAGAATCCCACGTAGATATGATGCCCAATCTAAAGCTATTTGGATTTACTTTTTGTCCCATATTACCCTCTTTCCTCTACAATTATTGTAACTTTACTAAATGGCTTAATTATTCTATTTATTCTACCCCTCGCTCTAACCATTGAACGCTTAAGGGTTAAAGATTTACCAATCATCACTTCCTTTACATATAATTTATCTATATCTAATCCATGATTATTTTGCGAATTGGCTATTGCAGATTTAAGGATATTTTGCAATTGCTTTGAAACACCTCTTTTACAAAATTCAAGTTGTAATATAGCTTCATTGACATTTTCTTTTCTTATAAGATTAGCAATAATGTTCAATTTTTGAACGCTTGATTTCACTAATTTATCTGTTGCTTTAACTTGCATAAACTCACTAATATAATTATTTTCTATTATTTCCATGGCCATTAAACGTTCTAGTTGGAGAAAATTCTCCAAGTTTTTTACCAACCATTTTTTCATTAACAAGAACCTGAATAAACTTCCTACCATTATGCACTGAAAAAGTTAACCCAACAAAATTTGGCAAAATAGTAGACTTTCTCGACCATGTTTTAATCGCAATAAATTTTCCGCCAGAAACTGCATCATTTACTTTTTTTAACAATTTCGGCTCAACAAACGGTCCTTTCCAAACTGATCTATTACTCATAATTAATTCACTTATTATTTATTTTTCTTATGTCTACTTTTTATTATAAACTTATCTGTTCGTTTATTATTTCTAGTTTTAAATCCTTTTGTTGGTTTGCCCCAAGCAGATACAGGATGCCTACCACCTGATGTTTTACCTTCGCCACCACCGTGGGGATGATCAACTGGGTTTTTGGCTACACCTCTAACCTTAGGTCTAAATCCAAGCCATCTTTTTCTTCCAGCTTTACCTAACTTGACATTTTTTTTGTCAACGTTTGAGACAACCCCAATAGTTGCTTTGCACTCACCTTCAACCATTCTAACTTCACCCGAACGAAGTTTTATAGATACTTTTCCAGAATCTTTATTCACAATCGTAGCAAATGATCCAGCAGACCTAGCAAGTTGAGCACCTTTCTTTGGTTTTAATTCAACATTACTAATTATAATACCAACTGGAATATTTTTTAACTGCATGCAGTTGCCAACAGCAATCTCTGCACTATTGGAAGATACAACTTTATCTCCAACTTTTAAATTTTCAAGAGCAATAATGTAAGAATATTCATTGTCACTGTATTTTATTAATGCAATATTAGCAGATCTATTTGGATCATGCTCAAATCTTTCAACTGTTGCAGATAATTCCTTCGATCTTTTAAAATCAATTACCCTGTATTTCTTTTTAGCTCCTCTTGATTTACCAAAAACAGTTATTCTTCCAAGATTATTCCTTCCACCTTTAGTATTTTTACCCTTTACTAGACTTTTTACAGGATCACCTTTCCAAAGCCCTGATTTGTCAACCAAAACTAATTGCCTTTGTGAGGGAGTAACTGGATTATAATTTATTAATGCCATCTTTAAACACCTTTTGAAAATTCAATTTTCTTCATATCTTTCGTAGTAATAATAGCTTTTTTAAAACCAGATCTTTTACCCTTTCTGCCTTTAAAAACCTTTGTTTTTCCATGAATATTAATTATATTCACACCCCTTACTTCAACTTTAAAAATTTGCTCAATAGCTTTTTTGATTTGAGCTTTGTTGCTTTCCGGACTCACAATAAAAACATATTTACCTAAAGATTCTAAACTACTGCTTTTTTCTGTTAATAATGGCTTTTTAATTATATCATACACATTTAATTTCATTATTTAAACCTCGCTAATACATTATTGAAGGCATCTTCAGAAAAATAGATTTTGTCATGCTTAATAATATCCAAAACATTTATACCAGCTAAACACAACTTATCAACTTTATGATTATTTCTAATAGACTTCATAAAATTATCATCAAAATTGCTATCTATAAATAATATTTTCTCCGACAATATTTTATCTCCGTACATATTTAAAAAATCCTTAGATTTATTTGTATTAAGTTTTAGATGCTCGTGTATAATAATAGATTTATCTTTAAATTTCAATGCCAAAGCATTTAATAAAGCTATTTTCTTCACTTTTTTATTTACCTTGTACTCATATACTTTATTTTTGTTAGGCCCAAAAATTATTCCACCACCTACAAATTGCGCACCTCTTATACTACCATGCCTAGCCTTGCCCGTACCTTTTTGCCTATAGATTTTTCTGGTGGACCCTCTAACTTCTGAAATTTCTTTTGTATGACTTATTGGAGACCTTTTTTTCGCTTGTTGCCATAAAACTAGCTGATGAATTAAATCATGCCTAATATTCTCAATGTCAAAAACATTTGCTTCAATTTTTCTTAAAATTTTATTTTCAGAATTTAATACTTCTAAATACATACTTCACCTCAATAATTAACAGGGTAATGCTTTTTTAATTGCATCCCTTATATATAAATATCCATTTTTACTACCTGGAACTGCACCTTTGACTAATAAAATATTCAACTTACTATCAATATCAACAACAAGAATATTTTGTTTAGTAACCTTTTTATTACCCAACTGCCCAGCCATTTTTTTACCTTTAAACACCCTTCCTGGATCTTGACATTGTCCAGTTGAACCTGCTGATCTATGACTTACTGATACACCATGCGAGGCTTCTAATCCTTTAAAGTTATGCCTCTTCATAACACCTGCAAAACCCTTTCCTATTGATGTACCTGTAATATCTAGATATTGACCTTTTTTAAAATGATTGACGTCTATTTTGTCACCAACTTTTAGTGCATACTTTTTATCAATAACAAATTCTTTTATTTTCTTTTTAGGCAAAACTTTTGCCTTTTCAAACATCCCCTTGATGCTTTTGGATAACCTTTGCACTTTTTGATCAAATGCCGCCAATTGCAAACCATTGTAGCCATCTTTCTCTTGATTTCTCACAGATAGAACAACATTTTCATCAACATGAAGTACAGTTACAGGAACAACTTCACCATTTTCCTTAAAAATCTGCGTCATACCTATTTTTTTGGCTATAACACCACATCTACTTTCTTTCATTTTCCGCTCCCTTCATTTTAATTTGAATATCCACACCTGCGGCTATATCTAGCTTCATCAACGCATCTACAGCTTGAGGAGAGGCTTCAATAATCAAAAACCTTGAATGATCCCGAATCTCAAATTGCTCTCTAGATTTTTTGTCAACATGTGGCGATCTGTTAACTGTAAATCTACTAATTTTTCTTGGCATAGGTATTGGCCCTTTGTATCTAGCACCAATTCTAGAAATAGTCCCCACTATTTCACTTACAGCCTTATCTAATATTCTAGGCTCATAAGCCTTTAATTTTAATTCTATCGATTCTGGAAAATTCATATAAAAACTCCTAAATTATTGAATGATTTCAGCTACAACACCAGCACCGACAGTTTTCCCGCCTTCCCTAATAGCAAATTTCAAACCTTTATCCATTGC
>CAJQNX010000068.1 GCA_905479795.1 uncultured Candidatus Midichloriaceae bacterium
GATTGCTTACCATGATTTGGTTGTTGAAAATAACCTTTAATTCCATCAAAACTAATGTTGTTCCAAAGAGATAGTTTTTCATCATATAAATAGCCACAAGTAAAACCAAATGCCCCTGCTGCAAAACTAACATTTGCCAATAGAACTGCATTTACAGCAAATGACAAGCCAAAAGTGATTGAAATAGGATTTAACATTAATACCACACCAACTGCAAGTGCAGCAAAAACCAAGCCGCAAATAAATTTATTTTTAGTTGGCCATAATTTTTTAAAGCTTTCCTCTCCCTTTTGAACACTCACGGTATAAATTTCTTCCGGTCTCATCCCAGTTTTCTTATTCTCATCATAGTCTTTAAGCTGGTTATAGGCAAAAATACCGCCATGCATTCCACCAGCTGCCGCTCCACACAAAACAGTTCCTGCAAATAAATTCAAGCCACTTCCTAAAGAGGATAATCCAACATATGTTGCAACAGCTCCCGTACCAGTCAGTGCACCACCTATGATTTTTTTTGTATAGCTTTGCTCTTTGAATCCATCTTTGAGTATATTAACTCCAGCATATGTACTTAGTGCCCCACCCACTGTCATCCCTATACTAGTCGGAGATATTAAACCCGTGGCTGCGCAGAGCGTTGCTGCAACAGGAATAGTATTTACTCCAGCTTCTAAACTTCCAGCTCCTGCTGCAATTGCAATCGCTCCTAACTCCGCAAGTTTATCTCCTAATTTATTACTAATATATCCCTGTTCTTTAAAATAACCGTCTTTTACAGCATATAATGCACGGTCACTTACTAATCCAGCCACTACGGAACCTGCCATCCCTGTAAATGGACCTGACAAAGTATATCCAGCCCCGCCACCAATCACTGATGAAAGCAGTGCAGCTCCAATTCTTTGGCACTTAAACCTATCGTTAGTTCCATCATCATTACCTTGACAATATCCATAATCACTTCTACCAAATAACTGCGCTTTAATTTGATGTTGATTTTCTTGAAGCTTCATTAACGCTTCCGCACCAATTGCATCTCTAAAATTCACATCTAGAAGTATTGTGTCATCATCAAATTGCATTCCTGTGCAATCAGCTCTTTCCATATGGCACATTGGCAATTTTGCACCAGATACATCCATATTTCTTGCTATCGCATCACTAAAATCACATGCTATCAGCTCTGCAAATTTTGCATTTACATCGGTTAATGTTGCTTTTTGGAAATCTGCCTTATAGGCTGCAACATTTTCTAATACTGCTTTGCTCAGATTTGCATTTCTTAGTTTTGTTTCTGCTAAGATAGCTCCCGATACATCCAATCTCTCTCCTTTGATATTCTCCATAACTGCATACGAAAAATCAGCTTGATGAGCATGAACATCCCTCATAGTTGCTTCTTTAAAATCAGCAAATTTTGCATTTACATCATCCATTATTGCGCTAGAAAGCTCTGCTAATTCCAATTTAGCAGATTCAAGATCAGCATGAGATAAGTCAGCACCCTTGGCTTTAATGTTTTCTAAAAAAGCTCCCCTTAGATTGGCATATTTTAAATTGGCATCTTCTAAGACTGCTCCCGTAAATTTTGTTTTATTAGCTGTAACCCTTTCCATCATAGCGCCAGTAAAGTCTGCATGCGAAAAATCACCTTCCAAAACTGCTTTTGTGAGATGAGCTTTTCTCATCTTTACATATTGTGCGTCTACGTATCTCAAATTCACTCTTTCTAAATCCGCTCTATCTGCTATAGCTGCCTTTAAACTTGAATTTTCAATATTTGATCCTGTTAAATCCGCTGAATATAGCAATGCTCCATTAAAACTTGAATGATCAAAATTACTATACATCATTCTGACTCTAGGCATTAAGGCCTCTGCAAAGTCGACATTATCACCAGATACTCCTATTAAATTTGCATCAGTTAATTCAGCTTTAATAAAAGAGGTTCCTTTTTTAAACACTGCCGTCTCAAAACTAGCTCCCGTTAAATTAGCTTCATCAAATTGACAATTTTCAAACGTTACACGAGCAAAATTAACTCCACTTAAATCTAATTTTGATAAATCCAAATCAGTTAAAGTCTGATACTCTTGACCCTCATAAAAAAAATCTCCCACAGAGACTATGAGCTTAGTTGGATTTTGGGCTTGAGTCTGTTCTAAGATCTTTTGATTTTCTGGCTTAGAGGATAAAAATTCATTAAACGATTGCTTCTTTCCACCTTGCGATTGTGATTGTATAAATTCTTCTAAATCCTGTTGCGTTTAGTCTAATTTTTACTGCATTTGCTTGTTTAGTATTTTTTGGCAAATATGTTGGGTCATAATTTGCTGTTTGTAGCTCGATTATATACTCATTTGCTATGACAAATAATGCACTTTCGATCCTTTGATCATATTTTTCCCTAATTTTTTGCACACCTTCTTGCATCTCAGAATTGAATTTTTCCTGAGCTTCAGATGTACCCACAAAGCTTCTAGCCCAGGCTACATAACCTGCCCCACTCCATTTTTCCTTTTTGAAACGGGCAATTTCATCTTCACATTCAGACTCATAACGTCTTCTTATATCATTTTCTCTTTTAAACCTTATTTCAGGCTCATAATCTTCAAATGTTCTTTGGTTAGCTGGCAAAGGATTTTTGTCCTGAGATTCTATCCTAAATAGTTTGAGCATTTGCATACTATTGGCATCTGAATAATCTAGCTTAACGGATTCTAACAATCTTTCCCCATCTCCATCTGGCAATTTACCATCTGCTAATAAGTAGTCACGAAATTCACAGTTTAATTTTGAGCCTCTAAAGTCAATATTAGACAAGTCACATGCTGAAAAAATAACATTTTCATTAAGCGCACAATCTCTAAATATTGCTCCATTAAGTGATTTATAAAATCTCACATTGGAAAATATTGCCCCTGATAAATTAGAGTCACTTAATTTTAGCGGATCTTGTTCATAATATTCTTCAATAAAATTTCTATCCTGAAGACTTTTGATCTTCTTGCCATAGTCTTGCATCCGTCTACTAATGCCAAGTTCTTTGGCAACAGATTCAATATTGTTATTCACATATTGACTAAGTATCCCATAATCTTCACTGATTTCTGCGACTATAATTTTCTCTTTATATTTTGGATCTCTTTCCTCAAATCTCTTTTGCAGATAGTCATTTAAGTTACCACTCGCTCTTTCATCACCAAGCTCTCCATTTTTAATTTTTTTATGCTCAACGACATAATTTATTAATAAATCTAAATTTTCTGGTTCTGGTGCGTCATCTTCTACCATCCTTGCCTGAACATATTCATATATTGAGCCTTTGGCCCTTTCATCAGCTTCTACTCCAAAAGTAAATTTTGTTAATTCTTCAATATACTCATTAACATATACATAATAGTCCTCTCCTAAAGAGATTTTAACAATTTCAATCGACTCATCTAATTTCCCACTTTCTTGCTCAAGACGCCTGTATATTTGATCAACTTTAGTCATTTCACTCATTTAAAAAGTTATAAATCTAGGGTAGCATTTGTTCTTTTTAAAAACATTTATTTTTTTAAAGATCTAGCACTTTTTTTTGCTGGAGCTTTTTTCACTTTCATCTTATCTAGCATTAATCTGTTATCTTGAGCTAATTTTTTAACTACATCAAACTCCTCTCTAGTGACAAAATTCATCTTCTTTATAAACTTTTCAATTTGCTGAGTTATATATTCAGATATTTCATTTTTTGCATTAACAGCTCCGGTTAGTGTTGAACCTGCAAGTTTTGCAAGATCATCTAATATTTTATTGTCTTTTTTCATTTTTTCAAATATTGATTTAACTTGTGTAATATAAATTATCACGTAAAAAATAATGTTTGCAATTCTTTTTCCCAATATTGACCCCATTGCTATCAATTTAGGGATTATATCTATTCGTTGGTACGGAATATCCTATGTGATAGGAATTTTTCTTGGAGCTTATATTTTACAAAAAATAGAAAAAAAATTTAAAATTGCAAATCTTGATTCTAAAGATTTAGAAAACTTACTTTCATATATCATTATTGGCATAGTTTTGGGTGGTAGATTGGGATACATATTATTCTATACTCCCGATATAATAGTAGATGATTTTTGGGAAATATTTAAAATATGGCATGGTGGCATGTCATTTCATGGAGGATTAATTGGCGTTATTACATCTATTTGGATATTTTGCTTAAGAGCCGGCAAAATGTTTTTGCCAATCACAGATTTAATTGCTTGTGTGGCTCCAATAGGGTTGTTTTTTGGACGCATTGCAAATTTTATTAATGCAGAACTTTATGGAAAAAAAACAGATGTTAGCTGGGGTGTTATTTTTCCATATTCAGATTATTTTCCAAGGCACCCTAGTCAACTATATGAAGCTATTTTTGAAGGAATAGTATTATTTTTAATAATGTTGTTTGCTCTAAATTTCAGACAATATTTAGCTAACAAAAAAAATACAATTGCCAAACAAAAAAATATCAATGGATTATTAAGTGGAGTTTTTTTAATTTTTTATTCTATTTTTAGAATTGTTATTGAAATTTTCAGAGAACCAGATTTTCATATTGGGTATATTTTTAATATATTTTCATTAGGGCAGATTTTATGTATTCCCACGATGATTTTAGGAATTTTTCTTATTTATAAAAAGGTAAATAAAAAAGTTGCAACTAAAAATTGAGTAAGTTACCTTTTAATTAGAGTAATAATTTATGAGCTGATCTATGAAAAAGGTAAATTTAGCGTCATGTATAACCATTGCCGTTGCAGCAACTTTGATGTCACCAAATGATGTAGTTGCCAATAAAATGAAGGATCTAGAAAAATGCTATGGGGTAGCAAAGGCTGGAAAAAATGATTGCGGCTCTTCTAATGGCGCACATTCCTGTGCTGCTAGAGCCAAAAAAGATGGTGATAAAAATGAATGGCTATTAGTACCAAATGGCTTATGCAATAAATTAGTCGGTGGCTCCACTGTTCCAGGAAAATAAATTATCCTTTGGGGTAGGGCTTAGACATCAACATTTTAAATATTTTACAAAAAAAATTAAAGGTGTTGATGCCTTAGAGATTCATCCAGAAAATTTTTTTGGAAAGGGGATAGAGCATTATTACTTAGAACAAATATCTGAAATTTATGACATTTCTTTCCATGGCATCGGTTTATCCTTAGGTTCTGAAGAAAAAGTGGACAAATCTCATTTAAAAAAAATCCGTAATTTGATGAAAAAATATAAGCCATTTATTTATTCAGAACACATGTCATGGATGAAGGTTGATGGAATATTTTTTCATGATTTATTACCATTGGATTACACAAAAAAAAGATTACATTATTTAAAGCGAAACATTGAGGATACTCAAAACTATCTGGGACAAAATATATGTATTGAAAATCCATCCTATTATTTGAAAATTATTGGAGATATGGAAGAATATGATTTTCTAAACGAGCTTTGTAGATTAACAGGGTGTGAAATTTTATTAGACATAAATAACTTATATATTAATTCAGTTAATCATAATTTTAATCCTATGGAGTATATAGATAGATTAGATTCAAAGTTTATAAAGGAAGTTCATTTAGCTGGTCACAGCTTC
>CAJQNX010000069.1 GCA_905479795.1 uncultured Candidatus Midichloriaceae bacterium
TATATTAATATTATTAATCAAAAGCTGCTATCCCATAAACCATCGTTAATGCCACAAGGATTCAAAATATCATCTTCAATAGTATCTAATAATTGTTTTTTATTACACAAGTCATCCAATGGATATGTTTTCTCTGAACCACCCATAGTTTTTGCTTTAATCATAGCATCCGAACGTACAATTCCTTCTTCTTGCCATAAGCAAATCAATGCCTTTAATGAGCTTTCTTTCCATATTGGTTTTGTGTCGTCATATCTATTGTGGAACCATGAAAATGCATCCTTAACAAGATCGGTGAAAGTTTCCCACAAAGAAGCATCTTCTTGAGTGGCACCCTCATAATATCTTTGATATCTTTCATGCATTAAATTACATGATGAAATATAACCATCTAATTTTGCTTTTTGGGCGCTTGATAATGTGTCATGGCAAGTTTGAAGCTGTTCTTTGAAATCTTTATTCTGTTGCTCTGAGGTTTCTAATCCTGCATTGAGATCATCTATTTGACCATCTTTTTGATCTACTGAATTTATAGATTGAGCTAAATCATCACTACAAGCCTTAAAACTGTTGGTTAGTGTTTTATTAGTAGCTACTAATCCGCTTATTTGTTCTTTCAAAGTAATAATTTCTGATCCCTGCTGCTGATTTTTGCCACTAAATTGCTCCAAATCTTTTGCAAAATCATTTTTTGATTGTACTAATTCTACTTTACAGTCATCCCTTTCTTGCGTTACATCTCTTAAATTTGTATTACATATGCTTAATTCTGCTCCTTTTTCTTTGAGAGTATCCCTTTCTAAAGTAACTTTAGCTAAATCTCCGTTACATTTAGTTTGTAATTGAGAGCAAGCATCTAATTCAGTTTGTATATTTTCTATTTCTTTTTCTGCGGTTGTAGAGCCATCAGCTGCACTTTTACGGCATGATTGTAAATTTTCTTTGGATGTTTCTGCTTCTTTTTTCAAGTCATTGTAATTAGATTTCAATTCAGCCATTTGTTGATTAGCCTGCTCTAGATTTTCCTGGCATTTTGTGGATTTTTGTTTTTCTTCTTTTGCTTCTAGATCTAGCTTTTGTTTAGCATTTTGACATTGAGAATTTTTAGTTTTTTCAGTAGTTAGTTGGGAATTTAGTTCTTGATTATTTGTTTCTAGCTCTGTTTTTTCAGAAGAAATTGATTCTATAAGTTGATGAATTTGTTCATTTTGAGCCTTACATTCGTTTAAATCAATTTGCAATCTTCCAGCATTAGCAGATATGTCACTTTTATCTACTTCGCACTGTGCTAATTTTTCAACCTTGAGATTTAATAAACTTGTAGTTCCAGTTATGTTGGTTTGAAGAGCTAGTATCTGAGATTGGAGTGGACCTAATTCAGTTTGTAATTTTGTTTTGCAATTCTCCAATAAACTTGTAGTTCCAGTTACATTGGTTTGAAGAGCTAGTATTTGAGATTGGAGTGGGCCTAATTCAGTGTGTAATTTTGCTTTGCAATTCTCTAGTAGAGCTGATGAGGATAACTTTTCTTGATTACACAAAGCATTATTACGCATTAATTCAAGTTTTTCTCTGTCTAAAGCATTTAACTGATTTTGAAGTTTCTTTAATTGGTTAGAGTTCAAATTTGTTTTTTGACTATCACTACCATGCACGTGACATATCTCACATGATCTCTCTGTAAAATCATCATACGCTGTTCCGTCAGTATAATATCCCATAAACACTACCCCTTTAGTTTAAATAATAAAAAACACCCGATATGTCAAACCTATCAATATCATATTGATAGCTAAAAATTCAAACGTCAAGTAATTTTTTTCTGACTTCATTCATCTAAAAGGCAGTATATTAATGTAATTAAAAAGTGAGAAAATTTATATAACTAATGATGGCACCGTCAAGATATGTAATAGCGACAATAGGGCAAGCAATATGGCAATATCATAGCTTAACAAGTTCTTAATCTGTATCGTTCAATGTATTGACTTCCACTAGGTTATCAGCTTTTTTAAGCAATTTTTGACAATCAGTAGTTAAGTATTTTAGATGTAAATTTTTACCTAAATTGCTATAAATATTTGCAATATATTGAATAGCGTCAATAGCAGAATGATCAGCAATACGTGAATATTTAAAGCTAATAATTGTTTCTTGTGGATCTTGCTCAGGAGTAAATAAAGTTTTAAAACGTGTGCTTGAACCAAAAAATAGTGGGCCATGTAAAATGTATTTTTTTGTACCATTTTTATGTATTGAACTTTCGGTATAAATATTTTTCGCAGTTTGCCATGCAAAAACTAAAGATGCTAAAATTACACCTACAATGACTGCAATTGCCAAATCTGTTGCAACTGTTGTGATAGTAACTACAATAATAATTAATGCATCATGTATTGGAGTTTTACGAATAAATTTAAAGCTTGCCCATTCAAACGTTTCAATGACAACCATAAACATTACCCCAACAAGAGCTGCAAGTGGAATTAACTTTATAAGTGGCATAGCAAATAAAATTAGTGATAATAAAAATATTGCAGCGGTGATACCAGATAAACGACCTCTGCCACCAGAGCTAATATTTATCATACTTTGACCAATCATTGCACATCCACCCATACTTTTAAATAGACCAGAAACAATGTTGCCAACTCCTTGTGCAATGCACTCCTTATTGCCTGATCCTTGAGTTTTAGTGCGGTCATCAATTAATGATAAAGTCATTAATGATTCAGATATACCAATAGTAGCTAATATAAAGGCATAAGGCACTATGATGCTAAAAGAATTCAAATTAAATGGAATATATGGAATGCTAAAAGTATGCTGAATTGCATCTTTACTACCACCAATCATATCACTGACGTTTAAAATATGAACTCCATCCAATGGTACAAATAATGTAATAAGGGTTACAACAATAATTGCTGTTAATGCAGATGGAATTGCTTTAGTAAACTTTGGTAAATAATGCGTAATAATCATAGCAAGTAATGTTAGTCCGATCATTACATATAAGCTCTTCCCCCCTAACCAAACTTTATGATCAAATCCTTCTGGCATGTATTTAAACTGCTGTAATTGTGATATGAAAATTACAATGGCTAAGCCGTTTACAAAACCTACCATAACAGATTTAGGCATCATTCGTATGAATTTACCGAAACCTAGCATACCAAATATAATTTGTATAATCCCAGTTAAAATTATTGTTGCAAATAAATAATTAATACCAGTTACAGGGTCTCCTGGAAAAAGCAGCATAATTGATACCATAACTACCGCCATCGATCCAGTTGCACCTGAAATCATGCCTGGTCTACCACCAAAAACAGCAGTAATAAAGCACATAAAAAATGCTGCGTAAAGACCAACAGTTGGATTCACTCCAGCAACCAAAGCAAACGCCACAGCTTCTGGGATCAATGCAAGTGCTACAGTTAATCCAGATAAAAAATCTGTTAGGTATTTACCATCTTTATTAGGCATTAAGAAGCGATCTAATAGAGTAAAAAGTATCATATCTATATGTTTTCCAAATGAGTCGAGGATCATACTATTTTCCAACATATTTGTCAGTAATTAAATAATATTAGATTAAATTTTTTTGGCTCATATCATATAGTTAGGGTAGGGTTTGCATTGATGCGTGTTATATGTTGCACATATTTATTTTTTATGTATTTATAATTTTAGTTAATCCAAAATTAGTGAAAATGAATAATCAAATTTTAGCACCAATAGCAAAAAATAATAAGATACTTCTTGAGAATTTTAAAGATGAAAGGGTTGATTTTTATGATTGGTTAAGAGATAAGGATTATCCAAATGTTAATAATAAAGATATACTAAATTATCTTGAATCTGAAAATAATTATGCCAATCATGAACTATCTAAGCATTCAGATTTAATTGATAAAATATACAATGAAATTAAATCAAGAATAAAAGAAGATGATGAAACCGTACCAGTTAGGATCGGCGATTATTATTACTATTCATACATAAAAAAAGATATGGACTATTGGATTCATTCAAGAAAACATGAATCTTTAAACAATAAAGAAGAAGTAATACTAGATGAAAATGAATTAGCTAAAGGACATGATTATTGCAAGGTAGGAGGCATTAAAATTAGCCCAAATCATAAATTTGTTTCATTTGCTGTTGATTACAAGGGGAATGAAGAATATGAGATAAAAATAAAAGACATAGAGCAGGGTACATTATTGAGTGATACCATCCCAAATACTTTTGGAAAAGTTGTTTGGCATGAGAATAATGAAGGATTTTTTTATATTCCAACTGGAGAAAATTGGAGAGCAAAGAAGGTATTATATCATAAATTAGGGGAAAATTATGAGGATGATAACTTGCTATACCATGAAGAAGACATAACATTCAATGTGGGTATCACTAAGAGTAATAGCAAAAAATATTTAATAATTTCCTCTGGTAATAATGAAGAAAATGAATGCTATCATGTAGATTTAACAGCGAATAACCTTAGTCCTAAACTTTTTCTAAAAAGAAGAGATGGTCATCAATACTCTATCAATGACCATGATAATAAATTTTTTATACTTACGAATGATAAAGGCAAAAATTTTAGAATCGCAGAAGTTGAAAAAAATAGCTTAATAAAAAATTGGAAGGATTTTATTACTTATTCCGATGATCGTTACATTAGAAGCTTTGAATTATATAAACATCATATGGTTATGACTAGCTCAAGTAATGAAAATGGTTTGTTAGATATAGAAATTATAAATCTAAATAATAATTCATCAAGAAAATTAAGCTTTCCAGATGAGAGCTATCAAGTTGATGTAATTTTCACTACTTATGATGCAGATTCAGTTAGATTCAATTATAGCTCATTGTCTACACCACTAACAGTTAAAGAATACAATTTCCAAACAAATAATGAAAAAGTTTTAAAAATTGACACTATTCCTTCAGGATTTAATCCAAATGAATATAAAGTGGAAAGGTTATACGCCGATTCAAGGGATGGAGAAAAAATACCTATTTCATTAATATATAAGAAAGATAAATTTACATTTGGTTCAAACAACCCATTGTACTTATATGGCTATGGTTCATATGGAATATCAATCCCATTATCATTTAGAAAAAGTATATTTTCATTAATAGATAGGGGATTTGTATATGCTATTGCGCATATTAGAGGAGGAGATGACTTGGGTTATGAATGGTACGAATCTGCCAAATTTTTAAATAAGAAAAGAACATTTTATGATTTTATTGATGCAGCTAAATTTTTAGTTGAAAAAAAATATGTAAAGCATGGTGATATAACCATAGCAGGTGGTAGTGCTGGTGGCATGCTTGTTGGATTTGCTGCAAATGAAGAACCAGACCTCTTCAGAACAGTTGTAGCTCATGTTCCTTTTGTTGATGTACTTAACACAATGCTTGATGAAACCTTGCCCTTAACTCCTGGTGAATATAAGGAATGGGGAAATCCTAAAGAAAAAGACTATTATTTTTATATAAAAAGTTATTCGCCTTATGATAATATTATAAAGCAAAATTATCCAAATTTCTTTGTTACAGCAGGTTTGAGTGACCCAAGAGTAACATATTGGGAACCTGCGAAGTGGGTAGCAAAATTAAGAGAAAATAAAACTGATGACAATAAAATTTTATTTAAAACTAATATGAGTGCAGGGCATGCTGGAAAAACAGGTAGGTACACCTATTTAAAAGAAATTGCAGAAGAATACGCCTTTGTTGTTCAAGAAGGAAAAAAATAAAGAATCAAATAAGTTAGAGTGGTTCAATCTAAAAGACTCTGTCAATCCAACAGATAACTTGTCAATAATTAGAATGCTTAATAAACTACAAAAATTGAAAAAAGCATAACTATTGTCTGACTGAGAGCTGCATGATTTATGTTTTATGCAAAAAGTCCAATATCATATGAACTTGCATAAATTATTTATGATAATTGACTTAAATATTTTTTTGGAATAGCCTGAAGTTATACTTAATAAGTAATTCCATTTATGCAAAATCAAATTTATTCAGGTCTATCGAGACGTATTTTAGCCACTATAATTGACTCAATGGTTCTTGTTATACCACATCTAGTTGTTTTAGGTTTTAGTAATATTGGTAATGTTTATGATGTTGATGGTGTAAAAGTGCATACATTCAGCTATTATTTAGTGAGTATAATGATTAATGCCTTATATATTGGGCTTTTTGAATCTTCTAAATTTCAAGGCACCATAGGTAAATTGGCAATGAATATAAAAATTGTTAATGTTGATAATCAGACAATTTCTTTTGCTAGGTCAATATCTAGATATTTTGTATTATGTTTGCTAAGTTTTGTTGGTGTTTTTATCGTTAATTTCTTTACAATACTTTTTACAAGAGAAAAAATTGCTGTGCAAGATATGCTTTTTGAAACCAGAGTACTGTTAAAAGATAATTAATTTATTAAATTAGAGTTTGTCAATTCTGCTTAGATGCCTTCCTGCTTGAAATTTAGAAGTCAAAAATGTTTTTACTGTGACTTTAGCTTCTTCAATGTGTATGTATCTTGCTCCTAATACTAAAACATTTGCATCATTATGTTCTCTGGAAAGTTTTGCAAGTTCTGAATTGTTACATAATGCAGCTCTAACATACTTGTTTCTATTGGCACATATCGACATTCCAATTCCAGAACCACAAATTAGTATTCCATAATCTATATTTTTAGATTCAATTGCAGCGACTACTTTTTTTGCATAATCAGGGTAATCTACAGATTTGTCTATATCAGCGCCAAAATTATTAACTGCGCTAATATTTAATTCATTTTTTAAATATTCTACTATTTGCCTCTTGAGCTCACATCCAGCGTGATCATTCGCAATACCAATTTTCATAGTGTTATTCAACTCCCCATACATTTGCCTTTCTTATCCATCCAGTATAATTTTTAATCGATACTTTACACCAAAATTTTTCACATTTCACGATTCTTGCTAATACTCCAAATTCAACTTTTAATATTAGGGGTGAATTTTCATCCGGTGCTTTGAAAATTAACGAGTGATTCTTGGACAATTTCTGTCTCAGGTCTTTTTTAATTATCAGGGAATTATTCTTTATGATGACATATCTAATTCCACTTAATAAGCTTTGATGAATCCAACCCTGAGTTTTATTTTCATCCTCAATTTTTCTCCAATTATCAAACTCAGCTATCACTTTGACGGGATGATGCCTGCATTCGTAAATATGTGAAGTTTGGTATTTTTTTCCAGGGCCAACACGCATTTTAATTTCATCAGACTTTAAACTCACATATCTCGGTATCGGAAACCCTGTTGAAATTCCAGTTTCATTGGCATTGCAATTAATTATCAAGCAAAATAATATTGCTAAAATTTTTAATCTGAGCTCAAGCATCTTCAAATTTTTTAACTAGAAGTTTTTGAACATTAGAGGTAACCAAATTTTTAGTATCACCATGTAACCTTGTAATTTCTTTTACAAAAGTAGAGGAAATAAAATGCACATTTTCTGTTGCCGGTAAAAATACTGTTTCAATGTCTGTGTCTAAAGTTCTATTTATAAATGACATTTGAAATTCATATTCAAAATCTGCAACAGCTCGCAGACCTCTAATAATTATATTTGCATTTTCTGTTTTGACGAATTTTACTAATAGACCTTTAAAAGGTTTGATAATAACATTTTTAATTTTATAATTTTTCATTTCATAGCTAATCATATTTACTCTATCCTCCACAGAAAACAATGGAGTTTTTAAAGTATCTGTAGCAACGGCTATAATTAATTTATCAAACAGAGCTGCGGAACGCTTTATTATATCAAGATGCCCTAAGGTGATTGGATCAAACGTTCCTGGATATATTGCTATTTTTTCGTCTGTCATGAATTTGATGCATTAATAGGTTGGAAAATATTTATTTAAGGTTTGTTGAAAATGATCCGGCAATTCTGCCTTAAAAGTATAATTTTTACCAAATAGATTAAAGCTTAACGAATGTGAGTGCAAATGTAAATTATTAGCAAGATAAATCTCCTGTTTGATACTGGGATTATTATGCTTTTTATCACCTAATATAGGGCAATTAATTTCCTTACTATGAATTCTGATTTGGTGCTTTCTACCAGTCAGTGGTGTCATTTCAACAAAAGATAATAATTCTTCGTGTTTACTTAGTACTTTGAATTTAGTTTTTGCATGCAATTCTTTTGGTTCTTCAAAATCTCCAGTTGTGATAGTGGAGTCTATTATACCTTCTTGATTTTTAGGTATTCCACATAAAATTGTTAGGTAGGATTTATCAACTTTCTTTTCTCTAAAAAGTTTACTTAGTTCTGCAGCTATGGCAGAACTTTTGGCAAAAACAATCAACCCTGTTGTCTCTTTATCGATTCTATGCACAATATTGTATTGTAAATCAGATAGCTTAAAAACACGATCTATTGATATTTTAACCTTAGATCCATCTTGAACACATAAATCATATGGCTTATTTAGCACAATTATATGTTCATCTTCATAAATGATGGAATTAAATATTTTATCTCTAATGTAATTGAAATTATTTGGCTTAATATACTCTTGTTTAATTGGGCCATCATATTCAATAATCGGAGTTCGTATTTTTTGACCATGTTTGATTCGCATATTAATCTTGACTCTCTTACTATCAAGCCTAATTTGTCCTTTTCTTGCAAGCTTAGCAACAATAGTAAAAGGCATATTCGGAATATTCCTATGAAACCATCTGTCAAGCCTCAAGCCATCATCTTCTTTCTCTATTTCAAAAATTTTTATTTGCATCGAAGACTATATGTGTTTTAATTCTTGGTATGTGTTACGTGTGCAAACTATATCAAATAATTTTTTATGTCCAATATTTTAAGAAGTATCATTAATGAAATTGAATTAATGCCTGAATTTCAGGTAATTGGAAAAGTCTGTTCTGTAAGAGGCTTATTAATCGAAGCTATAGGAATTGAATTTGCCGTTAGTATTGGGTCAAAATGTAAAATTATTAATAAAAATAAAATCAGTATTTTTGCTGAAGTTGTCGGCATCAGAGAAGAAAAAACCTTGCTTATGACGTATGATTCAGCAGAAGGGATTGGGATTGGAAGTCAGGTTCATGTGATTGCCCATGATCAGTCTATATATCCATCTACCAAGTGGCTCGGTAGAGTCATTAATGCTTTTGGTGAGCCAATTGATGAAAAAGGACCATTAATAAATGGAAATATTCCATACAGATTGCACAATACTCCTCCAAAAGCGCATTTAAGAAAAAGGGTTGGAGCTAAAATGGATATGGGAATAAGATCTATTAATGCTTTTTTAAGTTGTTGCAAAGGTCAGAGGATGGGAATTTTCTCTGGTTCTGGAGTAGGGAAATCAATGATGATATCAATGCTAACAAAATATGCCGATGCTGATGTGAAAATTATAGGTTTAATAGGTGAAAGAGGAAGAGAAGTTCAAGAATTTCTTGAAGATTATCTAGGTGAAGAAGGGCTTAGTAAGGCTATTGTTGTTGTTTCAACCTCAGATGAATCTGCACTAAAAAGAAAACAAGCAGCCTATCTTACCATGGCATTATGCGATTATTACAGAGATCAAGGTAAACAAGTGCTATGTATGATGGATAGCGTCACAAGATTTGCTATGGCACAAAGGGAAATTGGTCTTTCTGTTGGAGAACCACCAACAACAAAAGGCTACACCCCAAGCGTTTTTTCCGAATTGCCAAAATTATTGGAAAGAGCAGGGCCGGGAACCAAAGGGCAGGGAGATGTAACTGCTTTCTTTAGTGTGTTAGTTGAAGGAGATGATCATAACGAACCAATCTCTGATGCTGTGCGAGGGATATTAGATGGACACGTTGTATTAAGTAGAAAAATTGCTGGACGTGGTATATATCCGGCTATTGATGTGCTAAACAGTATTTCAAGAACTATGCCCAGATGCAATACAGATTACGAAAACAAACTTGTAAATAAAGCAAGAAGTATCATTTCTCAATATACTGATATGGAAGATATGATTAGAATTGGAGCATATAAAGCTGGCTCTGACCCACAGGTGGATGAATCCATTAAATATATAGATGGGATTAACAAATTTATTTCTCAAAATTATAACGAAAAGGAAACTTTAAAAGATTCATACGCAAAACTTGCCAAAATAATTGAATTTGATAAAGAAGAAAAAAATGTTGAAAAATAGTAATTTATGTAATATTTATTCCAAAGATTTATTTAGGTTTTGATATGAGAATATTATTTGTTGTTTTGTGTTTGCTGTTAACTGGCTGTTCTACAAGTGTTAAATTTAACAGAGAAGAATTTGAACAAAAAAAGAAAGGAGTAGTTTTTTTTAAAGCTAAAGATCAAGGAGTCAATGAAGGAGTAGTACTAAAAAGTCTAGTAAGTAGTAATCCAATTTTAGAAGACGGATGTGATTACAATAAGAAATTTTATAAAAATGGGATTCTTCATGCTCCTTATAAATTTATAATTTTAGAACCAGGTATTTATTACTTGGATCAAATAAATCTTAAATCTTCTTATGACACTATGGTATTTTACCCTGGACCTGGCTTAAAAAATGGCAAATTTAAATATGGAGCTTTTGAGGTAAAAGGCGGAGAAATTTTAGCTGTTGGTTTATTAGAAATAGATAGTAAACAGGATAAGTATAGATTAATCGATGATTTTGAAGAAATTAAGAAGGATTTAGAAAAAAGTGCTTATCCAGAGTTGGTGCCAAAACTTAAAAGAGGAAAATTCTTTATGCCTGGTAGTAGTGTGGTAGCTCAAGACGGTAAATTCATGCTAATTGATAAGAAAGAGACTGAGAAAAATTATCTAATCAAAGAATTATGTCAGGAAGGTAAGGTAAATGAAAAATTTTGTAAATAAATTTAAATATTTAGCAGTCATTAGCTTTTTAGTTTTATCAGGCTGCACTTCTAATAGAGATTTATTTAATGAAGGTAAAAAAGGAGTGGTGCTATTTGCAGTTATGGATTCATCTAAGGAAGGTAATAGTGGAGTAGAATATATATTGAAGCAATTAAACAGACCTAATAAAGAGATAAGCGTTTATAATTCGTATATGCTGAATAATAAATTCAATAATTATAAGCAAAAAATCCTGTTTCTAGATCCAGGATTTTACTATATAGATAAAATTATGATGAAAAGAAGCGGATATTTCGATCCAACAGAGCGATTTTACCCAGGCCCTGGAATTAGATATGAGAAAGACCTTGATTTAATAAATATGGAGCTTTTTATGTTGGAGCTGCTGAAGTAAAGGCGCTGGGGAGGTTAGATATTAATGGTATTGATTCTTTAGAATTTAAATATTATGAGGAATTTGACAAAATTAAACTGGATTTAGAAAAAAGTGAATACTCATATTTAGTGCCAAAGTTGAAAAAAGGAGTGTTTCATGAGCCGGGAACCATATACTTTAAGGGAAAATTCTATAATATAAGATCAATAAAACAGCAATATTCAATGAATAAACTTTGCAAAGAAGGAATTCTTAAAAAAGAATACTGCAGTCCAGCTTGTAATTCTAAATAGTCATTCTCTAAAATAGCATTAGGGCGTTATTTATAAATAGAAGATAGAATATTTTTATGTTATAATTTTTTATAATTGTATTTATAACTAATTCCCAATTAACTAATCTTAAAAACTTGAGAAAATTTTTTGCTAAAGATGTTGATGTATTCTCATCTAAATTAGTAATTAATTCCTATAGTGAACGCAAAATGTTAAAAAATTTAGCACACGAAAACATAGATAGGATCTCGCAAATCCTTGTAAATCAAACAATACATTTAGGCGGAAATTATAAAAATTTACAAAAATATATCCCTAGAAGAAGGTGAAATTTCTATACTACTTCATCCTAGAACATTTATAGATTGCAATGACAGTGAGGGTAAATTCAATTTAAAAAAGCTACAAGAAAGAATAATCTTTATTGATAATGCAATTAGATTAAACCATAAAAAAATTACATAAGTGTATTTATATATACCTACGTTCATTTGAGAAAAATTATCGCAATTAAGAAAAACTCATAGTAATTTAAATATTTTTCCTATGCCAAATTATGATGTGATTTTGTTTATGCTAAATAATCCCAATTCAGTTAAATATAGATTAAAAAAACAATTTATATCGTGCATTTGCTAGTATAAAAATTCCTGTGCATCCATTTACTATTAATAATAACGATAAGGAACAAGCTGATTATTTGAATTATTATAAGCAAGTAGTAATTGATAACCCATCCTCTTTAGGTTCAAGATTTATAATAGATAACATTGTGAGATTGTGCTGTAGCTAACAGTTAATTACATCAAATCTGATAATAAGAGTAAAGTGAAAAAATAAACCAAGGATAAGACTGTAATAAAGAGGGGTTCTTTAGTGAAATTCATCTTGACTGCGCGCTATTATAGATTGTATTTTACTCATATGTATAAATTAATATTATAATTATGACTTTAACTACAAATGATTCTACTCAAGAATTTACTTCATGTACTGAAGCATTGCAATTTCACTATACTAGCACACAAAATTACGCCATATCAGATCTTTTTATAAAATTAGTTGAGTTGCCTACAAAAGGTGTTATATCAATAGAAGATAGTAAGGCGGCATTAAATACCAATTATGCTTTTGACATATTAACTTATCAAGCAAATGATTGTAATGATACATATAAAGATGCATTTACTTATAAAATCTCTTATGGATCTAATGAAAGTAATACATCATCCATTGCTTTAATAAAATACGTAGATCTTATTGTAGCTGTTAGTCAGCATAGTTATATATATGAAAGAAACACACAAAATAAATATATAATTCCTAATAAAAGCCATGCTGTTGATTTAATATTTTCTCTTGAGAATAGTCATGTATATCGGTGGATGCATAAAGATGAGAATTTTGAAAAAAATGGGAGTATTAGTTTTAATCCAGATAATACGGAAATTGGAACTTATGCCATAGAGATACATTATACTTCTGTGGATAATGGTGTTTAGAATTATAGTGGGGATATAGGATACAATGTAGAGATTATAGATTCTAAGTCTACTTATTGGCAAGATATTACTAAGCAAGCTATAGTATCGTGTCCTTCCGGTAAGCCTGTGTGACATAAAATATAAATTATTTCCATAATATAAAAAAATATAATAAGGTTAATCAATTAAGAATAAAATCGTTAACTGGTCAAAGGTGCAAAAAGAAGAGGAGAAGCCGAAAGTAA
>CAJQNX010000070.1 GCA_905479795.1 uncultured Candidatus Midichloriaceae bacterium
ACGGAGGATTTAATTAACAATAAATTAACTAAAACTCCACTAAAACAGAAAAATTTTACAAAAGACATATTCGATAATCAACCTTCGAATTACTACTTAACCAACGCAATTTGCAGAAATTCTATAACTATGAGAAAATGCACTAAATTTTAATAATGAATTAACCCCATATTTTGAAAAATGATGATTTTCAAAAATATAGCTTTAGTAAAAAATTGGCGTCAATAAGCTTATGAAACCTGATAATAATAAAAATATATTACTGGGACTTCCTATTGAATATAAAAAATTACCTGAATACTTTGATGCACATAATATTAGCGATGATACAGACGTAAAAAATTCTATAATAGAAAAATTATTACGAAAACAAAAGGTAAATACAGTATTGGATCTTACATGTGGAACAGGATCACAAGTATTTTTCCTTACGAAATATGGATATAAGGTAATAGGATCAGATTTTAGTCCAGCACTATTAGAGATAGCACGTAAGAAAGCTTTAAAAGAAAAGCTGGATATAAAATTTATTGATGGTGATATGCGAACATTAAATATAGGTCAATTTGACGCGGTTATTACCATATTTAATGCCATTGGACATCTTACTAAAGCTGATTTTGAAAAGGCTATACGAAATATATATAAAAATTTAAAATTTGGGGGTGTATATATTTTTGATATATTTAATTTGCAAGCTATGACAGATGCAGTGGTTCATGATTTAAGAATGGATTTAAAAAAAACAATTAATAATACTCAAATCCATAATATTCAATATTCTATAATAGATAGAATAAATGGGTTTCTCACATCTTATGATAGTTTAACAATTCAAAAAAATGCAAAAATATTAGAAAAATTTAAGAATGAATTTACATTGCAAATATATACAGCTAAAGAACTTCAAAATATGCTGATTAAAAATGGATTTGAAATTGTAGGTCAATATGGAATGGATGGGTCAGAGTTTTTGGAGGAAAAAACTCTTAACATTTTGACAGTTGCAAAAAAAAAACGTAATACTGAAAATTTTGACATCAGTAGATTTATTGATTCTTAAGTAATCGTGCTTTATCCGCTTACCACTTAAATAGCTATGAAGTCTATAATAGGTTTGGTGAATTTATTGACACATCCGAGGTTGTGATTGATGACATTTTACATAATATCTATCTTTACAAACACTTCAAGATAAGGAGATACATCTAAATAACTTTATTAATCACTTGATTTTCACAGATTTAATCAGTTACAATTTATATATTGTTAAAGTTGTTTTAAAAAATTATGGAATTTTATTTAGAAATAATAAATAGCCTTTTAATTGCTCCTACATTATTTTTCTTTTTAGGAATTATTGCAGGAATAATTAAATCAGATTTAAAATTTCCACCTAATATGAGTGCATTAATTTCATCATATTTAATTATGTCCATTGGATTTGATAGTGGATTTGCAATAAGTACTAATAGTATTTTTAAAGTCACTAGGTATCTCATATTATAGCTATGTATCTTCAGCAATACCATTTATGTGTATATTTTCTTTATTTTCTGAATTTTTTATAGCAGGTAAAATAGACTTTAATAGTAAAAAAAATTTTATTGATGGGATCATTAATTATCGGTTTATTAACTGGAAATAAGGGTATGGAAAGGGTGCATGGATTTTTTATCATTCCTTTTCAAGGTATTTTGTGATTTTTTTATTATATAATAATTAATTGTAAGAGAAAGTTAAAAAATATTATAACAGAGGCTGTGGCAGAGGATATGGTATAAAATTTTACATTTAGTGTAATTTATATACTTTATTTCTGCAACTTATTCATATTTATTAATATGTAATTTTTATTTTATGCTGGTATAGCTATTAATTTTATTGATATTTGCTTTGTTTTAGGGTAATAATACACTTTATTAGCATCAAGGGCTATAAACGGCATGCCTTTGAAGCAAAAAAATGTTTATATCGGAGACAAAATGCCTAAAATGAAGACTAAATCAAGTGCTAAGAAGCGTTTTAAGTTCACAGCCAGTGGAAAAGTTATAGCTACACAAGCTAATAAGCAGCATAATATGAGGAAACGTAGCAAGCGTCAAATCAGAAATCAAAGAGGTACGGCTATTTTGCCTAAAGTAGAGGCAAGGAGATTACCTCAATATATGCCATATGCTTAATTAATTTAGTGGAGATAAAAAATGTCAAGAGTAAAACGCGGAGTCACCACAAAGGCTCGTCATAAAAAAATAATAAAATTAGCCAAAGGTTACAGAGGTAGAGCAAAAAACTGTTTTAGAGTTGCTATACAAAGAGTAGAAAAAGGTTTGCAATATGCTTACAGAGATAGAAGAAATAAAAAAAGAGACTTCAGAGCTTTGTGGATTCAAAGGATTAATGCTGCTGTTAGAGAGCAGGGTTTAGTATACTCTCAATTTATTAAAGGAATAAAGCTTGCTGGAATAGAGCTTAATAGAAAGATGTTATCAGAGCTTGCTATACATAATGCAGAAGCTTTTACTGAAATATTAAACAAAGCTAAAAAAGCTTTAGAAGAAGATATAAAAAAGTTAGCAGAATAAATTTAGTATTTTTGAAAACTTTTAATATCTGTAAATATGTTAGATAATTTGGATTCTGTATATCAGGAATTTAAAGACTTAGTTAAAACAGTCGCAGATGGAAAGCGCTTGGATGAAATTAGAGTTAAATTTCTTGGTAAAAATGGTTTAATAACAAACGAAGCCAAAAAAATTGCCACCATACCAATTGAATCCAAAAGAGAATTTGGGGCAAGAGTCAATCAAATAAAAAATGATATACAAAAAAATATACAAGAAATTAAAGAAAATCTTGAAGATACACTTCTTAATGAAAGGCTAAAGACAGAGTCAATAGATATAACATTGCCAGGAAGAAGCTATCAAAGAGGAAAACTACACCCAATCTCACACACTATAAATTTAATAAAAAATATATTTTATTCTATGGGATTTGAGCATATTGATGGACCTGATATAGAAAATGAATGGAATAATTTTACAGCACTCAATATTCCAAAAAACCATCCAGCAAGACAGATGCACGATACATTTTATGTTGAAAATTCTTCAAAAGGAAATTATGAAGCAGAAAATGAAGAAAAGCTAAATCTACTAAGAACTCATACATCTACTGTTCAAATTAGGCATATGTTAAAAAATAAACCACCACTGAAAATATTTTCTACAGGTAAGGTTTATAGATCTGATCACGATGCAACTCATACACCCATGTTTCATCAATTAGAATGCTTAGTAGTGGATGAAAAATCAAATATTTTGGATTTGCGAGGATGCCTAGAAATATTTTTAAAACTATTTTTTAACCTAGAACAAATCCCTATGAGATTTAGGACTAGTTATTTTCCTTTTACAGAACCTTCTTTTGAAGTTGATATTAAATGCGATAGAAGTAAAAAAGGAGCAATAAAAATAGGAGTAGGTGATGATTGGCTAGAGATTCTTGGATGCGGTATGGTCAATAAAAAGGTACTTGAAAATGTCAATATTGATGCAGAGAAGTATCAAGGATTTGCATTTGGCGTTGGCATTGAGAGATTAGCAATGCTAAAATACAATATCTCAGACCTAAGATGTTTCTTTGAAGGTGATTTGAGGTGGCTTAATCATTATGGCTTTTAATCACTGTGCAAACTTATTTTTTCCTATTGTTAGCTTCTTATCTACTTGGTAGCATTCCCTCAGGATTGATTTTAAGCAAAATGCTTAACAAGGGTGATTTAAGGAAAGCTGGCTCAGGAAATATAGGTGCAACTAATGCACTGAGAGTAGGCGGCAGGTTATTGGGAGCACTTACATTAATATTCGATCTATTAAAAGGATTAGTAGTTATTATATTAACAATATTTTTAGAACAAAAATTTATAGCAGTTTATGGTTTTGTTTGCATACTTGGACATATTTTTCCTATCTGGTTAAATTTCAAAGGAGGGAAGGGAGTTGCCACAGTATTAGGAGTGATATTAGGATTAAACCCCTTAATTGCTCTTTTGATGTCTATGATTTGGATTGTAATTTTTAAATTTTCTAAAATTTCATCAGTTGCCTCCTTAATTTCCTTATTTTTATCAATCGTTACTCTTATTGTTATTGGTACAAATTATGTTAACTCTATTTTTCTAGCACTCATTTTAATATTGATTGTTTATAAACATAAAGATAATATAATCAGACTATATCGTGGAGAGGAAAGTAAAATTTCTCTTTAACTGAAGAAAACTCAGGATCATAATTTATGTCAATACGCGTCTTAACCACTAATACAATTAATAAAATAGCAGCTGGAGAAGTTGTTGATAGGCCTTTATCAGTTGTGAAGGAATTGGTAGAAAATTCAATTGATGCAGGTGCAACGGAAATTGAAATTGAGATTAGTAGAGGAGGTAGAAATTTTATTTCTGTAACAGATAACGGAAAAGGAATTGAAAAGAATGAAATTGAACTGGCCTTAGAAAGGCATGCCACCTCTAAACTCAAAGAAGAAGATATAAGCAATATTCAATATTTAGGTTTTAGAGGCGAGGCTTTACCATCAATTGCTGCTGTGAGTAAACTGAAAATTATAAGTAAAGCTTTTGAATGCAATGAGGCATGGGAAATTGAAGTAATAGGTGGTGAGAAATCCAATATAAAGCCTACTTCTCGAAATGTTGGCACAACTATACAAGTGAGGGATTTGTTTTTTTCAACACCAACAAGGTTAAAATTCTTAAAATCTGAAGCTAGTGAAACAAGTGCATCTATTGAATTACTTAACAAATTAGCATTATCAAGAGAAAATATTAGTTTTAAACTTATATCAAACGATAAAATAATTGTTGATACAAAAGCTCAAGGTGCTTCAATTCTCGATTCACCTCAAAGACTAGAAGATATTATAGGTAAAAAATTTATAGATAATGCCATAAAATTCTTTATAGAGGATGAGGAAATCAAGGTATATGGATATGCGTCAATCCCAACTTATAATGCTGCCACCTCTTTGAATCAACATTTTTTTATTAATAAAAGATTTGTCAAAGATAAGGTTTTATCTATTGCGGTAAAAGCTGCATATAGAAATTTAATACCACACAATAGATTTCCTCAAATAGCACTGTATTTAGATATTGATCCAAAATTTGTTGATGTTAATGTTCATCCAACTAAAGCTGAAGTAAGGTTCAGAGATGGCCAAAAAATCAAAGGTATCATTATAAATGCCATAAGAGCTGCTATATCCAAAGCTGAACTGATGAATAATAAGGAATTGGCAAATGATGCAGTTAGGTTTTTTAAACCCCAAGGTGCCTTTTATACAAAACCTAGAGAAAACAATAATAAGTTTGCTGATAAGTTGTTTCTAAATAATGAAAATCAGCAACATGGACTAAGGAATCTAATGCATAGCCATGAAGCCATTATAGGAGAATATATAGGTTTGCAACCCTCTGAATCTAAACATAATGACAAGGAAGTATCAGATAAAAAAAATGACGAAAAATATTTAAGCGACTTTATTGAAAATGAGATAGAAAGCAGAAATATAGATGACAGTATAATTATATCAAACGAAGAATATCCATTAGGTTTTGCAAAATGTCAAATAGATAAAACCTATATAGTGGCAGAAAAAAGTGGTAGTTTAATTTTAGTTGATCAACACGCGGCGCATGAAAGATTAACTTTAGAAAAAATTAAAACACAATTAAGAAAAGGAAAGGTTGAAAGCCAAATTTTACTAATACCCGAAATAGTTGAATTGGGAAAAGTTCTAACCGAAGAAATAATTCAAAAAAAGGATAGTCTTAAGGCTTTTGGTTTGATAATTGAAAGAAATGGAATTTCTCAAATTTTAATCAGACAAGTACCATCAATATTTCAAAATTTAGATATAAACAGCTTTGTCAGAAGCGTTGCTGAAAATATTTATCTATTTGATGACATAGAGCTTATTCAGCAAAAAATAGAAGAAATTTGGGGTAATATAGCTTGCCATTCTAGCATAAGAGCTGGAAGAGTTTTAAATTTAGAAGAGATGAATGCACTCTTAAGACAAATTGAGCAAACTTCTTTTTCAGAGCAATGTAATCACGGCAGACCTACATTTATAAAACTTGAAATGAAAGATATAAGAAAAATCTTTGAAAGGTTATGATAGAGATTTAGACCATAATCCATTGCATATACAGGCTGTATTAGTTTTAATCACGCACCCAATTGGTATCTTTTAGAACAAATGTATGGCTCTAGAGTGCTTGATTCATCTCTATGGAATAAGACTCATATAGGAAAAATATACAGGAGATATAGTGCATGATTATTAGAGTTACAGATATGACATGTATTTCTACAAAAGATCAATGTCTTGATCTTCAAATTGATGCACTGAAAAAATTTGGTTGTGAAAAAATTATCCAAGAAATTGCTAAAGGTGCAAGACAAGATAGACCTGAATTAAATAATTTATTAGAAATTATTAAAGAGGGCGATTCAATTACAATCTGGAAACTAGATCGTTTGGGTAGATCGCTTCATCATCTTGTAAAAATTGTAAATGACCTTAATGGTAGAAATATAGGGCTCATCAGCCTAAATGATCCCATTGATACAACAACAGCACAAGGGCGGCTTATGTTCAATTTATTTGCCTCTCTTGCAGAATTCGAGCGTGATGTTATTTATGAACGTACTATTGCAGGATTAAAATCTGCTAGAGCTAGAGGTAGAATGGGTGGCAGGCCAAAAGGCATCTCTGATGACGCTAAACAAACGGCATGTGTAGCTGAAGCTTTATATAAACAAAATGAATTAACTTCTGATCAAATCGCCAATAAGCTACAAATATCTTAAACATAGAAATGTAAAAATAGGCCTAATTCAGGAGCATCCCCAGACCTAACAGTACGTTTGTGTCACTTCTTCCACATAGCCCCTACTTAGTGTAAGTTACTAAAAAAGATAAAATAAAAGTAACTTATAAAGGTAACATATATGGCA
>CAJQNX010000071.1 GCA_905479795.1 uncultured Candidatus Midichloriaceae bacterium
CATCATCTGGAAATGAGAAGATATTATTGACAGAGCGTGGAGTTTCTTTTGGTTATAATACTTTAATTAATGATATGAGAGGCTTAGAGGTAATGAAGGAAACTGGTTATCCAGTAGTATTTGATGCCACTCATTCCGTTCAACAACCCGGTGGTCTTGGTAATCAAAGTGGTGGGCAGCGTCAGTTTATAAAACCCCTTGCAAGAGCGGCAACTTCAATAGGAATATCTACCTTATTTATTGAAACTCATGATAATCCTGATGTTGCTCCAAGCGATGGATCATGCATGCTTCATATAGATGATTTAAATCAACTACTTAAAGAGATCAAAGAATTTGATAATATAGCTAAAAAATATACAAACTAGATGAACCATTCTCAAGGCGACATTAAAATTATTGCTCAAAACAAAAAGGCCTATCACGAGTATGTAATAGAGGATAAAATAGAGGCAGGAATTGTATTAGCAGGATCTGAAGTTAAATCCTTAAGGTTTTCAAAAGCTAGTATTAATGAATCATATGCGCATAGCATTGGGAATGAGATTTTTATATTAGGAGCTAATATTCCAGAATATAATAAAGCAAAGTCATTTAAGCATTCTCCAACAAGACAAAGAAAGCTTCTATTGCATAAAAGGGAAATCAAAAGATTGATTGGATTAATAAAGCGTAAAGGTCATACACTTATACCATTGTCATTATATTTTAATAAGAAAAATATAGCGAAAGTCTTATTGGGCATCGCCAAAGGTAAAAAGAAGCATGATAAGAGGGAGACTATAAAGCAAAGAGATTGGGAGAGAGATAAGGCGCGAATACTCAAGAATTCCTAAAATTTTCAATTACTCAAGAGCGCGACAACTCGCTCAAACGACAATCTAAATCTGTTAAGCCGCTTTATTGCATTACCCCCAAAAGTTATTTTTAAAGAAATGTATGCAAGATAGAAGGTTAGAATAAAAATGCAAAAATAGTTATTTATCCTAGAGAAAATGCAGTCTCGGGACTTATTGGGCAAAAAAGTGAAGCAGTTGTGCTACTTCAATTTTAAATAGATTTACAACATTGGGAATGCCTAATTCTAAGAAAGTTGCCTAATTTTTATTAAACATGATATCATGAGAGGTTATGCAACAAAGCTCTAGAATGGAATTTCATCTTTTATATCGTCTGAATCAAATTGATCTTTTTTTGATTCTTGGTGATTATTTTCAAAATTGCCTACACTTGACTGTGAATCGTTATTTTTAGAGTCAAGTAATGTGAGTGTGCTATTATACTGAGTTAGTATTACCTCGGTGGTATATTTTTTTACACCTTCTTTATCTTGATACTCCCTAGTCTGCAACTTACCTTCAATGTATATTTTGCTTCCCTTTTTTACATAATTTTTAATAATATTTACAAGTCCTGGAGCGAAAACCACCACTCTATGCCAATCTGTTTTTTCTTTTTGTTCTCCAGAATTTTTATCCTTCCATCTCTCACTCGTAGCAATTGAAAAATTTGCAATCTCATTGCCACCTGTTTGAGAAATCCTGATCTCTGGTTGATTACCAACATTTCCTACTAATATGACTTTATTAACACTACCTGACATTATTTTTTAGTACCATGAAAAAAGCCCCTAAGTGCACAGTTAGCACACTATATATGACTATTATTAAATATTATTTGTTATTTACAGTTGCTTTAAATTCAGACCCAACAGAAAAGCTAACTCTTTTTTGAGCTGGAACTTTAGCTATAGTACCTCTTGGTGTTTTAACTTCCTTTGCGGCGGTATGTTTTGCTTTAAATGAACCAAATCCAATAAATCTTAGTTCATCTGAATCCTTCAATGAATGTGCAATACACTCTAAATCTTTTGATAAAATATCTAAGAATTCATTTTTGTTCATCTTGACTCCACTATAAATGTTAAACATATGATTATAAACACTATCTATCAATAAAATTGCAATATATGCAACAAGTATTTTTAATTTTTACAAAATTTACTTTATTTTGGTACAAAAAGGATTGGATAAAGTTACTTTGCCAAACTCATTCTACAACTTTATTGTAATCTATTGTCCATGTATTATCAATATTTTGTATAAAAAATTTCATTTTGTTGTTAAATAATTTGCCATCCAATTTAGTAAACAAATATTCAGTATTTATAGTATCTGTTGTAATAATAAATATATCATTTACTAAATCAACATTGAACTTTATGAGTAGGTCAATCGATGAAATTATTAAAAATTTATTGTGAAGCGCTAAATGATCAGAGTTTATTGCTATTATTAAATCCTGTAATTCTTCATTAAATTTATCATTTTCCGTTGAATGAGGTATAAAAGACAATTGAGAAAAAGTCCACATCAAATTATCTAAATACTCCATTTCCTCTTTGCTTTTACATAATAAATTCACCTTCCCCCCAGCATCTAATATTTTCATAACTATTTTAGGAAAAGTTACTTTGTAAAGAGGTTTATGAATCTGATAAAGCGTTAAACTCTTCATTTATACGTGCTTTGACCTTATTAATTCTTTTAATTTATTGATTATTACTTGAATTAATACAAAATTATTCTCATTGCTCTCTAATAATATCTTGGCTATAAAATCATCAAAACTTTTTAATTTCATTTCATCTTTAATAAAACTAAAGCTATCAATATTTTTATAATCCTTTAATTGTTTATTAACAATATCAACAGTGATTTTTCTCAACTCATTTTCAATATAATCATAAGCTAATTTCTCTATATGATCAGCATCATTATTGTTATTAATCAATTCCAAAATTTGCTCGATATATAGTCTATTTCTAATCTTAAAATATACCTTTGCTATATCATTTATGCTGATTTTAGAAGACTGCTTAATTGTTATGATATCAAAAAATGAGTTTATTAAACTAAAATATACAATATTTAAAATTAGTTTTTTTGAATTTTCATCTTCCTTAATATATCCATTAATCTTTTTGGTTTGCTTTTTAATTATTGTATCAAAATATTCACCTTTACTAAATAAATTACACAATTCAACAAATCCATTTTTCTGTTTTAAAACAATAGGGTCAATATCATTTATTTCAGAATAATGCATTAAAATATAATTTATTCCTGTCTTAATAGTAGTCTGTAATTTATTTAACAACTTATATCTTGAATCTGATGAAATATCAAGAGAAGTGCCATTTATATCTTTTAAAATATTTTTCACATCCACGCTCTGTATTATAATATAAAACGCTTTCATTATAGCTACAGCATTAAAGCCTTTTTCCTCTTTTAAAAGATGGAAGGTTGTGCAGCCTAATGTATTCACAAATTCATTTGAAATTACTGTAATGATTATCTCATTACTAAGCTTATGCAACAATATTGATTGTTCAAAATTCTGTTGTAAATATTTTGGAAAATATGAAAGCAATATTTTTTGAAAAAAATCTTCTTTTGTAAAATCAAATGAACTTAGTATTTTAGCAATAGAATTTTTTGCATATGCAACTAACACTGCAATTTCAGGCCTAGTTAGAGATTTTTTTTCAAGCTCAAGATTAGTTATCTCTTCTTGACTTGGTAAATTCTCAACTTCTCTTAGCAAATCTCCTTTTTCTTCAAGACAGTTTATTAACCAACTGTAATCCTTCAAATTGTTAATATCGGAATAACTTTCCATATTTAACAAAATAGATTGATTATGATTATCTTCTAAAACTAAAGTTTCAATATCAGACGATAACCTACTTAAAATCTTATTTCTTTCTTCAAGATTAATGTTTTTTTGCTCTATTTCGTGTTGCAAAGCGATTTTTATATTTACTTCATGATCAGAACAGTCAACACCACCAGAATTATCTATAAAATCTGTATTAATTAAACCTCCCTGCCTAGCAAATTCTATCCTTCCCTTTTGTGTGAATCCTAAGTTTCCTCCTTCTCCTACCACTTTACATCTTAAATTTTTCCCCAAAATTCTTAAATTATCATTAGCTTTGTCACCAATCTCATTGTTATCCTCAAATTCACCCTTAACATATGTACCAATTCCTCCATTCCACAATAAATCAACGGGCGCTTTTAAAATGGCACTTATTAATTGAGATGGAGATAATTTGTCAGCGCTTATCCCCAATGCAACTTTAACTTCAGGTGAAATACAAATTTCTTTGACTGTTCTTTCATAAATTCCCCCGCCTTTTGATATTAAATTTGAATTATAGTCTGTCCATTTTAAACGTGTATTATTAAATAGTCTTTGTCTTTCCTTAAAACTGATATCTGGATTTGGATTTGGATCAAGAAATATATGCAAGTGATTAAAGGCTGCCAGGAGTCTCATTTTATTGGATAATAGCATCCCATTTCCAAATACATCTCCAGACATATCGCCAATTCCTACAGCTGTAATATTATCTTTATCTAAGTCTATATTTAGAGCGCTAAAATGATATTTTGCACATATCCAAGCACCTTTTGCCGTTATCCCAATTTTTTTATGATCATAACCAGCAGAACCCCCTGATGCAAATGCATCATCAAGCCAAAAATTATATTCCTTGGATACTTCATTGGCATAGTCAGAAAAAGTTGCAGTTCCTTTATCTGCAGCAACAACAAAGTATGGATCATTTTCATCATGTCTGATTATATTTTTTGGATTAATAATTTTCTTGTTAACAATGTTATCCGTTATATCTAAAATACCCCTAAGGAAATTTTTATAGCAAGCAATACCTAATTTTAAAAAGTCCTTATCGTTGCTTGAATGATATTTAATAACAAATGCTCCTTTGCAACCAGAAGGTACTATTAATGAGTTTTTAGTCATTTGCGCTTTCATTAAATCTAGAACAACTTTTCTAAAATCTTCTGTTCTATCAGTCCATCTAATCCCTCCCCTTGCAATTTTAGCGCCTCTTAAATGTATCGCCTCAAACATAGAGGAATAGACAAAGGTATCAACTTCAGGCTTTGGAAGAGGCATATCTTCAATCTCTCTTGAATGCATTTTTAAGGATATATAATTCTTGTAATAGCCTGTGGTTTTATCAATAAGAAAGAAATTTGTTCTCTTCGTTGCCAAAATTAAGCACAAAAAAGTACTTAAAATTTTATCTTCCACAAACACTGATATTTTTGAAAGCATTTCTTTTATTTCACTTGAAATCTCTTTTTCGGCAGAACTTGTATATTTTAAATCTGGATTAAATCTCAATCTAAATAAATTTATCAAACTCTTAGTAAGAATTGAATTTTTGACTAATGTGTTTAGTATGTATTCAATACTAAATTCAAATCTGATTTGTTTTAAATATTTTGCATACGCTCTTAAAAGATTAGCTTCTCTATAATTAATTCCAGTATAGAAAATTAAGTTATTAAAAACATCATTTTCAACTGCATTATTCCAAATTTTTTCTAAACCCTCTTCTAAATTAAGTTGCAAAGTATTATCAAAGGTAAATTCTCCAGATTTAGGCTTCGTTCTAAAATAGTGAATAAAGACCTTTACTTCTGCTCCCGAATGATTAATTCTAGTTTCAAAGGTAGCTACGTCAATTATAAATAGACCTAAATTATCGATTATTGGAAATATAGTTGATAGATGCAATTCATTTTCTAAAGAAAATATCTTTAACTGAATTAAACTTTTACTACTTTTAGCAGAATTGTATATTTTAAAAACAACTTTATTCTTTGTTAAAGCTTCCTCTATTGCATTTATATCATGAATTGATTGTTCTGGTGAAAAACTGGTAGTATATTGTACGTTGAGTACATCTTGATATTTTTTGAATAATTTATCTGCTTCTTTTTTATTGAAATTATTATTGAGTACCTCTTTTAAATTATCATCCCAAGCATTTATGGTGCTAGCTATTAACTTTTCAACTCTATTAATATCATAATTAGGAATTATTTTATCAGGTAAATTTATTATCAACTGTAATCTGGTAAGCTGCCCCTCTCCAATTTTAACATAATGCTTTGCGACAAAACCCCCAAATTGACTACATAATATATGCTCAATTCTTTGTCTAACCTGGGTATTAAATTTGGTTTTAGGAACAAAAATTAATGAACTAATATATTTCTTTGCTTTATCCTCTCTAATAAATAATTTTATTCTAGGATTAATTGTTAGTGATACGATTCCAGAAGCAATTTTATATAAATCATTTTGACTTATTTGTAGTAATTCACTTCTAGGAAAATCTTCTAAAGCAGAAACCAATTCCTTGGCGTTATAACTATCTTTTGGATAGCCATATTTCTTAATAACATAATGAATTTTATCTCTAATAATGGGAATATTCAATACACTCATATAATAGACTTTTGTAACTAAAAAGCCAAAAAACGTATCAATTGAAATGCATCTTCCATCTGAATCGTAATTTTTAACAGATATGCACAGCATATATGATTTTCTGTGTACTTTTGTTTTAGTTTCAGATTTACGAATAATTATCGCACCATTATTAAATTGATAATTATTTAATAATTCTATTTCATTGATAAATTTTGGACGCTTTAATAAACCTAAACTCTTATTTTCTTCTACTTTAAAATTATTTCCATTGCTTGATTTTGCATGGGTATAACCTAAAAAAATAAAATGATCTTCTGAAAGAAATTTTAAGAAATTTAAATACTCTTGATTAATTTCAAGATTATTCTTCAACTCTAGGCTTTTAGTTAGATTGTCAATACAAACTGACAAAGAACTTTTCATATTTTTCCAATCATCTACTGCAACTTTAGTGCATTCAAGTATTTCAGAAATTTTTGCAATTAACTTATCATAAAAATTGTTATCAAACCAATTTGAAATATAAAATTGTAGAACAGTAATTTTATTATTACCTATGTTCGTAAATTGATAATTTTCGTAATCCTTAGGATTAAATGCCTTATGAGAAAAAAGATTTATATCAATATCACGAGATTGCAACTCATTATTTATGGAATCAATTATAAAGGGTGTATCAAAACAAATAATAGTTAAAGTGGCATAATCAGTATTTTCATTTTCAATATCGATATCTATTATAAAATCTCCTTTGAATTTCTTTTTTATAAGATTATAAGCATTTTCGCATCCCCTGCTTATAATCTTTGAACTTAATGTTGATAAATTGTCTTCAGAAAGCTCTTCTAAAAATTTCGTAGCAAAATTTACTACGTATTGATTTTTTATTAAAACAATTATTTCTTGAATTTTTTTTTGATTTTGATTTACAAGCCCTTTTTTCATGATCAATAATGAACCTTATATTTATTAAATGATAGCATAGATTATATTTTAATAAACTCTAAAATATTACTTAATTAGGTTATATTAATTAAATAATCAGTAATTTTTGTCAATGTTAGATTGCTTCTAAAATATTTTGAAATTTTAAATGTTTCGAGATTTTATCTAACCCTTACCCCAGGTGTTTGACTCGCTGCTAAATTACTATCATTATGCACCTTTTCAGTATGCTTACCAACCACTGTTTCCTTAGGCGCTTTTTCACTTAATAATCTATCAGCATTTTTATCAACCCAATCCATTAAGTCCATTCCACCTACACTGACGTTTATACTGGTTGCATATTCCATTGGAGGTTTTCCAGCTACAGTCTTGTCATTTAAAAATGCCCATTCCAACCCAGGTTTTCCAGCTATATTTACATCATTTTTAATAGCATATCTTAAAATCTTTTCCTCATTTTTACCCAAATCTTCAACGGCATATAAAAATGCAGGTTTACCATTGATTTCTATATCATTCTTGACTGCTATCTTTATAGCAGGGTCCCCACCTATATTGATATCATTTTTTACTGCCCATTCAAATATCTTATCTTGATTTTTTCCTAAATCTTCAACAGCATATAAAAATGCAGGTTTACCATCAATTTCAATATCATTCTTTATTGCCCATTTTATTGCTGGCACTCCATCTACCTTATAACCATTTGATATTGCATGCTTTG
>CAJQNX010000072.1 GCA_905479795.1 uncultured Candidatus Midichloriaceae bacterium
TTTACTTTCGGCTTCTCCTCTTCTTTTTGCACCTTTGACCAGTTAACGATTTTATTCTTAATTGATTAACCTTATTATATTTTTTTATATTATGGAAATAATTTATATTTTATGTCACACAGGCTTACCGGAAGGACACGAAGTAATTTAAATAATCTGTACTAATATGTATGCAAAAACTAGGAAGAAATGGAGGTTTGAGATGATTAAGAGCAATCAAGACAAATTAAGTATATCAAAGCAATGCAAGTTGCTGTAGGTAGCGAGATCAGCCAATTATTATGACTCTAAAGGTAAAAATGCTGATAATTTTGAGCTTATGAAAAAGATAGATTAGATATATTTAAACTATCCATTTTATGAATCAAGGCAAGTGAGTTTGCACTTAAAAAGAGGAGGTTGCGGCACATCTAGACATAAGGTCAGAAGACTGATTAGAGTAATGGGGATAAGCACTCAGTAAAAAGAATACAAAAATATATCCATTCTTCCTTCCCAATATTTATTCTCTTCCTTTTTATACACTTATTTTTTCATCTTCTCTCCCTTTATGTTGCAATACCAAATTTAAGCTATAGTAGTTTCTTGACCATTTATTTATTGACTGATAATTTCAATGCTATTAGTTATTTTTTACATGAAGCCAATTAAATTAAATTTAAATTTCCCTAAAGAATTAAAAACAATCTTCGGAATTATTTCTAGTGCTGGAGGTGAATGTCGATTGGTTGGCGGGTGTGTAAGAGATTATTTAATTAATAAAACACCTGTGGATTTTGATATTGCAACAAATTTAATACCAGAAACAATAATAGAAATATTTAAAAAAAATAATGTTAAGGTTTTTCCAATTGGAATAGAACATGGAACTGTCCTAGTAGTGATTAACAAGTTTAATTTTGAAATAACCACATTAAGAAAGGATGTAAAATGTTTTGGGCGCCATGCAAAGGTCCAATTTACACAAGATTGGAAGGAAGATGCAGCAAGAAGGGATTTTACAATGAACGCTATGTCTATCACTTCAAGCGGTGAGTTATATGATTATTTTGACGGCCAAAAAGATTTAGATCAAAAAAAGGTCAAATTTGTTGGAAATCCAACAAAAAGAATCAAAGAAGATTATTTAAGGATATTGAGATATTTAAGGTTTTTAGGGTCCTTTGGTTTAAACAATATAGATCAAGATAGCTATAAAGCATCTATAGAGAATATCCAAAGCCTTGAATTAATATCTAAAGAAAGAATTAAGAGAGAATTAATAAAATTACTTACTTCTAAATTTGCTAAAGAAGTGATTATCAAACTACATAATGAAAATATTCTTCGCTATATTGGGTTACCTTCAATTATTATTAGTAATGAACAACTGCAAAAAATAAATCTCAAAATCAATGACCCTTTGGTCAATTTAGCTATATTGTGCAATTTAAGCATAATCCAAAATGAAAATAAGATTACTCTGCTAAAAAACAACTTACAGCTTTCAAATAAAGAATATAAGGAGCTCAATGATCTTACTTCCTTTAATACTCAAAATGAATTTACAAATTTTCATCACTACAAATATTGGTATGAATATGGCAAAAAACTGTATCTAAGGTTTTTATTTGTAATTAATAATATTAACAAAATTCATCAATATGAACAATTTTTATATGAAGCAACTAGTAGTGCTGATTTTTCTTTTCCATTAAACGGCAATGACTTACAAAAGCTAAATATTCAAGGAAAAGCAATTGGAGACGCAATAAACAAAGCAAAATTCCATTGGCACAAACATAACAATAAACTAGATAAATCAGAGCTTATAGACTATTTAAAAAATTATAATTCTTCATGAACTTGAATATCCTCAGGTGCAATTTCTTTTGCTACTTCATTGTCATGACCCTCTTGATGATCTAAGCCTTTTTTCTCTTTTTCATCTATACTATCTGACTTCTCAAATAACATATCATGCGCTACATCGTATATTTTATCTCCAAAAGCTAAAATTGATGTCACTACTATGGATGCACTGGTGTGGACAACCAATTTAAAAGTTGCAGATGCTTTTTCATCCCCAATTATTGAGTTTGGTAATTTTGGATGTAATAATTTACTGTAGCCAAAATACATAAAACCATTGACAGCGATAGTTATTATTTTTGGTCTTAGTTGATCAAAATCAAATCCCTCTTTTTCAATAATCTCTTGAATTTGGGTGAAAATTTTGGCATTATTCATAAAGAAAAATAGGTAATCTTGAGTGCCAATATGCACCTGTGATTGTGTAAGTTTATTTTCATGCTCAGCACATTCCTGAATCTTACTTTGTGCCTCTGCTAATTTAGATTGGTGTTCTAATACCAACCCTGCACTTGGAGCAGAGTATTCAGAACTTTTACCATCTATAGCAGGAGCTACGGCACTAAATACATTAGCAGCGCTAAAAACATCACTTACTTTGGCACTTTGCTTAAAAAATATATCTTCAGCTCCTTGTATACTCGTTAATTTATCTGTCACTAAATCAAAATCTTGTTGATACGCCAATTTACTGTCTCTAACATCAGTTAATAATTCCTCAAATTGATTAGCCGCAGTGTGGGCTAAAGCAAGAGAAGAAACAGTCGTAACTGATATACTTACAGCATTGATTGGCTCATCATACACACCGTAACTAACTTTTGTCACTTGCCTATAAACGGAAAAAATATCATTTGAAATACTAATTCCTGTAAACAATGTGTATTTATATGGAGAATTCATAAAACATCCGGCTCTAATTATATTCGCAAAATTAGAAACAGCTATAAAAAATTTGGTCCCATGAATTGCAAGAATCGCATAATCATATTTATTTAGATTTGGTAAATAGTTATCATAAATAGTGCCTGGATAAAAACCCCCTCTTTTTAGAAATTTAAAATTTTCTATCGCAAAAAATTTGACTAAAAAATTTAAAATTCAGCAAATTCAAAATTTTTATCAAAATTATCAGGAAAATTAGAATTTAAAGCAATAGAAA
>CAJQNX010000073.1 GCA_905479795.1 uncultured Candidatus Midichloriaceae bacterium
AATTTATCTACAACTCAAAGATATACAAAAATTGATATGAATTACTTAGTGAAAAATTTTGTTAATTTTCACCCCAGGGGCAAGGCATAACAGATGTATTAATAAGGGCGGTATTTGATGCTATGCTTAAGAAATGATGATTTTATACTGAGACCTAAAAATCACCTAGCCTGGTTTTTGGGGATGATGCACTTACTGTTTTCTTGTTCCTCGAGCTTTGGTTCGATAATAATATCATAGGGCTTACCCCATAGAGCCTTTCATTAAAATATCAATGTAAGTTATTACATAAAACTATCTAGCTTTTTAGATCTAGTTTTGTGCCTTAATTTTCTTAATGCCTTAGCTTCTATTTGCCTTATCCTTTCTCTTGTTACGTCAAATTGTTTTCCAACTTCTTCTAAGGTATGATCAGTTTCCATACTTATACCAAATCTCATTCTCAAAACCCTTTCTTCTCTTGGGGTTAAGGTAGCTAGCACTTTGGTCGTTGTATCTCTTAGATTTGAGTGCACAGCAGAATCAATTGGTTTAATAGCATTTGTATCTTCAATAAAATCACCTAACATGCTTCCTTCATCATCACCAATAGGATTTTCCAAACTCATGGGTTCCTTAGAAATTTTTAATACTTTCCTCACTTTATCAACTGGAATTGAAAGCTGTTCTGCAATTTCTTCAGATGTTGGATCCCTTCCTAAATCATGAGCTAATTGTTTGGATGTGCGGATTATTTTATTGATTGTCTCAATCATATGTACTGGTATTCGAATTGTTCTAGCTTGATCAGCAATTGAACGAGTAATAGCTTGCCTAATCCACCATGTTGCATAGGTTGAAAATTTATATCCTCTGCGATATTCAAATTTATCAACCGCCTTCATGAGACCAATATTTCCTTCTTGTATCAAATCAAGAAACTGTAATCCACGATTTGCATATTTTTTAGCAATTGAAATTACCAATCTTAAATTTGCTTCTATCATGTCTTTTTTGGCTCTTGTAACTTCTCTTTCCCATCTTTGTATGTTCTGAAAAATTAATTTAAACTCAAAGATTGACAATCCAGATTTTGTTTCAATTTTTTCAAATTTTTGCTCTGCCCTTTGAAAAAATGCCAAATTCTCATTTATAAATTTTGCATATTTTATACCTTTTTTCACCAAAGAATCTAGCCAATTTTTATCTAATTTAATACTATTGTATACCTCGATAAATTGAGCTCTATCAAACTTAGATTGGGCAGCAATTTTAAATAGATCGCTTTCAATTTGAACAATATTTTTGTTAATTTCTCTTAGTGATGTGAAAATGTCACTGATATAGTGATCATCAAGCTTTATTTCATCCAATAACTCAGCTATTTGGCTAGTTTTATCGTCAATAATTTTCTGTCTAATTTTATCTTGAGTTTTTTTAGTGTTATCATCTTTTGCTTTATGGTTATCATGATAAAATTTTAGTAATTCTTTGCTGTATTCAGATATTTTTAATAAAATTTCTAAAATTTTCGGCTTTAAATCATTCTCTATAGCTGAAATAGATGAATTATGATCACTGTCGAATTCATCGTCATCATTGTTTTCTTCAGTGTTGTCAAAATCATCACGATTTGCATCAGCACCTTCATCAAAAGATTGTTCACTATTTGCCGTTGCATCAATGTCTATCACTTCCCGTAGCAGCTTTTTGCCAGTGAGTATATCATCATACCAATCTTGCATTTCTCTAAGAGCTATAGGAGTTTGAATTAAGAAAAATAATTTCTGTTTTCTACTTTCTTCAATTCTTTTTGCTACCTCAACTTCTCCTTCTCTAGTAAGTAGTAGTCTATAACCCATTTCTTTTAGATACATCCTAACAGGGTCATCATTACCGATACTATTTACAACACTATCTGAAGAAGATTCAAATTCACCCTCATTATCCTTTTCTGGTGTAGTTGGCTTAGTATCCTTGGTTATAATCGCGATCCCAGATTCCTTTAGAAAAGAAATTACTTCTTTAACAATGGCATGACTTGTATCTTCAGGAATAATCTTATCAAGTTCTTCAGAGCATATTTTGCCAATTTTAATATATTCCTTTAATTTATCATGAAGCTTAGAATTTTTAAGTTTAATGCTTATGTTTGTCATTATAAATTTTTTCTTTTGTTAAAAATAATGTAAAATTATTGATTTGCAATTTCAGCTTTAAGTTGTCCTTCGTATTCCTTTAGGTATAGCATTTTTTTCATTAATTTGTCATCAACTGTTGATAGTAATTGATTTTTTAATTGTTCAATTTCATTTTTAATAACCCGAAGTTTTTTAATATTAAATACCTTTAGCAAGTTTTCCTTAGCCTCTATTTGGGATTTAAATCTTTTAAATCCCATTAGTTTTTTAATTACTTCGCTTAGCTCATTCTTCTCTGTCGGATTTGCAATGCTTTTGCTAAAAAATGACAATAAATCACTATTATCGCTCAGGGAGAAATCTAACAACATTTTTCTAATATTGTCAAGTTTATTAGATATAGCAGTGTTGATTAATTCCTCTGTAATTTTATTATCATTCAGCAAATCCGGATAATTCCATAGAATGCTCAATATAAAGAGGCTTTCTTGAAGTGAATTATCTTCATTTGAAATTTTAAAAAATTTAGAAGAACCTAATCCAAAATTTTTTGGATAATTTGATTTTTTGAATCTATATGTCAGATCGTAATATTTGGCTTTGAAATGTTGTAAATAGCTCTTTTTAAGAGAGTGATCAGTTATATTTTCTGAAATTTTTTCTAAACTAATTTTAAGTGCAATTTTTTTCTCAGGAGTATCTAAGCTATGCTTATTAGATTCTAAGCCAAATATATAATCAGATAACGCTATGCTTTGAGAGATTAAATCCTTAAAAAATTTGACTCCTTTGTTTTTGATGACTTCATCTGGGTCTTTTCCATTTACTAATTTGACAAATTTTAGGGATTTATTATGGGATATAGATTTTAAACTCTCATATGCAATTTTTTTTGCAGCATTTTGTCCTGCTTCATCAGTATCAAAACATATAGTTGGCTCTTGACATGTATCCCATAAAATGTGGATTTGACTTAATTTTATATTAGCTCCAAGTGGTGCTACTACATTTGTAATACCGCAATTTGCTAAAGCAATTACATCCATATAACCTTCAACTACCAAAACGTTGCTCTTTTTATAAATACTATTTCTTGCATAATTATACCCATATAGATGCTCACTCTTTATAAATATCGGGTTTTCTGCAGAATTTAAATATTTAGGCTCCCCCTCTCCTAATATTCTTCCACCAAATCCAATATATTCACCAGATTTATTTTTAATAGGAAATATTAAGCGACCATAAAAAGGATCATAAACAAAATTATTTTTCTTGTTAATAACACCTGATTCAAATAGATCATTTTCAGAAAACTCTTTTTTTAATGTATTGATTATAATTGAAGGATCTTTAGGTGAAAAACCGAGATTATACTGCTTTATTATTTCTAACTTAATACCTCTGGATAAAACGTATTTTAGTGCATTTTTTCCAATATTATTAAATAATTGTTCTTGATAAACTTCGGCTACTTTTTTATATATTTGAAAGAAGATTTTATTTTTTTCAAATTTTTCAATTTCTTTTTTATTCTTTATTTTTAGTGGTACTCCTGCAATCTCAGCTAATTTTTCCAAAGCTTCTTTATAGGGAATTCCCTCATCTTGCATTATAAAGCTAAAGATGTCTCCATGTGCACTACATCCGAAACAATGATAAATACCCTTATCGTCATTGACAAAAAATGAGGGGGTTTTTTCTCTATGAAATGGACAAAGACCCACATAATCTGTTCCCCCTCTATTTTTAAGCTGAACTTTTTTTGCAATTATCTCAGAGGGTAAAATCCTAGCCTTAATTAATTCAACTTCAGAGCTCATATATAAATAGTTATGTCCTAACCCTTTCGACTCATAATGCCTGGTATCTTAGCGCCAGCACCAAGAGGTGTAACAGGGGGTGATATAGCAGTCATTGGTGTCAAAGACGATATAGAAACTACATCTTTCATGCCTTTTAAAGCATTACCTAATCTAGAAATAGCGCCAACAGGAGAGGATTCAACAAAAGAGCCAAGATTTTTTGATTTTTGCATATTATCAAGAGCTCCACTTAGAGATCCTCCAAGATGCGTAGTTTCAATATGCATCCCCCCTCCTATAGAGCCACCCGTTGTGTAACTTCCTGATCCGTCAGACATAATAAAAAATAAACTTATTTCGTTTATTCTACTAAAAACTTATAGTATTATCAATTACTTATTTTTTTATTGATTTGACAAACACAAGTATTAAAAACGGCATTAATGCTATAAAGAATTGTAGCAGCACCCTTGCTTCAAGACCTGGGATATATAAAATGATTAATAAAGATGATCAAATTCTTTATATAGGTAAGGCAAAGGATTTAAGTAAAAGGGTTATTCAATATGCAAATATTAACAACCTGTCTTACAGATTGAAAAGGATGGTATCTCTTATAGATAGAATCGAAATCCTTTGTACCAAATCTGAAATCGAAGCATTAATATTGGAAGCAGATTTAATAAAGAGCATCAAGCCCAAATATAATATTGCTTTGAAGGATGATAAAACTTTTCCATATATAGTATTAGATAAAAATCACGAGTTCCCTAAATTAAAAAAACTTAGAGGTAAAAAAAATAATAATTTAATTTATTTTGGTCCTTTTTTATCAGTTGATAAGCTAGACAAAATTATTATTGAGCTTCAAAAATTATTTTTGGTAAGAAATTGCAGCGATTACTATTTTTCAACTAGAAAAAGACCATGTTTAATGTACCAAATAAAAAGATGCAGCGCTCCATGCGTAAGTAAGATTAATCGAGAGTACTATAGCAAATCAATCATCAATTTAAACAGATTTTTAGCAGGAAAAGCACAGGAAGTTTTTTCATATTTTATCAAAGAGATGGAAGATTTTAGTGATAAAATGCAGTATGAAGAGGCAGCTATTATTAGAGATAAGATCAAATTATTAAACTGTGTGCAATCGAAAAATATTTTTCATGGATTTTCAAATAGAAACATTGATATATTCATCTTTTATGAAGAAACTTTATCACAAAAATATTGCATACAGGTGTATATAATCAGGGATGGCCATAATTTCGGAGATAAATGCCATTTTTTTGATAGAAATTTAATTGAGTCAGAAAAAGAAATACTTTATAGATTTATTGTTCAATTTTATCAAAACAATGCAGCCCCAAGTGAAATTTGGTGTAATATTGAAAATATAGATTTTAAAATTATATCGGAAGCTATTGGAAACATCTCTAAATCCAAAATTATCTTGCCAAAAAATAAAGATGATAAAAATATTCTTAATTTTGTAATTGAAAATACAAAAGAGTCATATAAAAAATACATCCAAAATTATTTAACAAAAATTGATATATTTCAAGATATAGCCAAAAAACTTGACCTGCCTTTTGTACCTGAAAAAATTGAGGTTTATGATAATAGCCATAACCATGGCTCTAGTCCGGTAGGATGCGTAATTATAGTAGGACATGATGGTTTTATTAAAAATGAGTATAGAAAATATAAAATTGCCGATGAAAAATGCATGGATGATTATCATATGTTAAGAGAAGTGATTAGACGTAGATTTAGGAATGTAGATAAAAATTCTTTGCCAGATTTAATTATAATTGATGGAGGAAAGGGGCAGTTGTCCGTTGTAACTGAGGAGTTTAATAGTATGAATATTAATAATATAAATATAGTTGCTATGTCAAAAGGGGTAAATAGAAATTCTGGAAGAGAATTTTTTCATCAAAATGGAAAGTCTTCTTTTCAGATTGACAAAAATGACAAAACGTTATTTTTTTTACAAAATATTAGAGATGAAGCTCATAGATTTGCTGTGACATCACATAGAAATCTAATGAGAAAAAATAGTCAAAAATCTGAATTAGATGCGATCCAAGGGATTGGTGAAAAAAGAAAAAAGAGTGTGCTTTTATATTTTGATTCGTTAAATGATCTTAAATTAGCGAGTGAAGAAGATATTGCTAAAATTGAAGGTATAAACAAGAAATTGGCAAAGAATATTTTTCAGTATATACATAGATTAAATGACAAGGTGTGATTATATAAGTTATGCAAAAAAATATACCAAATATTTTAACCTCTCTGAGAATAATCTTAATACCAATTTTAGTTTCAGCGTTTTACATTGATTCAAAAATTGCACACTATGTTGCAGTGACAATCTTTATATTTGCTAGCATCACGGATTATTTTGATGGGTATTTAGCTAGAGTATGGAGTGTTCAGTCAAATTTTGGTAAAGTTTTAGATCCAATTGCAGATAAATTACTTGTTGCGGCAACTCTTATGATGATGGTGGATAGAGGTATTGCACCAGTGCTTCCTACTTTAGTTATTTTATGTAGAGAGATATTAGTCTCTGGAATGCGTGAATATCTAGCAGAATTAAAAGTGAGTCTACCTGTGAGCCATTTAGCCAAAATTAAGACGGCTGCTCAAATGATTGCAATTATTATATTGCTTTTAGGAGAAGAAGTCACAGGTGTGCCGCATACCGATTTAATCGGAGAAATATCGATTTGGATCGCAGCTATATTAACGGTTGTGACTGGCTATGAATATTTGCGACAAGGAATTAAAAATTTTCATTAAGAAGTGCTAATAATGCAGTTGCACATAGAGAATTATAAATATAACAGAGATTTGCACCTAGTTGAAATTTTTGTAATAATATGGTACATAACGTACTTTGTATAATAAATAGTATGTAGTATGGGGCCAATATTCGATATTATTGAGGGGTTGCCTAAATTTTTTAAACACTCACTTGATGATGCTGCCGAAGATGTAATAAAATTTGCAATGCTATACTGTGCTAGTAAATTCCATGCTACATTTGTTATTACTCAGTCGACGTCGATTACCTGCTTAGCACACACCACATATTATGTTATTGCAAATAACGTGTCTGATTACATTGCGGATAAAATTGATGCATGGAAAAATTCTTGGTATGGACTAGAGGATTTTAGCAATAATAACCAAATGGAAAATAAAAATTTTATAATTGAGGAGCTGGAAGATGTTGTAGAAGATGTTTCTAAATTTGCTTTGCTATATGGAAGTTATAAAGTAGGAGTATTAATTGCAGATAGTCACGTATTTGAAACATTTTTAGCATCTATAAATTTACCATATGCTCAAAATATTGGTAAAATAACAGATCTTGCAATAAAGTATATCACGCCATTAACAGAATATACAAGATGTAACGAATATTCAGATGAAATGGGTGATTATATACAAAATTCAGTAAAGTCATTGACCAACTTTAGTCATAATAACGCCATATTTATTGAAATTTAGTAATTTAAAGTTTATTAAAAATTTATCTTTTTAATTACTGTGTTGTGGTTAGTATATATGCAAATGTCTGCAGCTATTTTCATTGCTTTTTTTGCCTTGTCCTCAAGTTTTATATTTTTAACATCAAGTAAGGCTTTTGCTGCAGATAGTGCATAGTTTCCTCCAGAGCCAATCGCAGCTATCCCATCTTCGGGTTCCAAAACATCTCCATTCCCAGATAATATTAAAGTACTTTCTTTGTTTGCAACTATTATCATGGCTTCTAGTCTTCGTAAATATTTATCCAATCTCCAATCTTTTGCAAGCTCCACAGAGGCTCTCATTAAATTATAAGAATATTTGTCTAGCTTTTCTTCTAGTCTGCTAAATAATGTAAATGCATCAGCTGTAGCACCAGCGAATCCTGCTACTATACTATTGTCAGCTAGTGTTCTAATTTTATTAGCTGTACTTTTAATTACTGTATGACCAAGGCTAACTTGTCCATCCCCAATTATTATCACCTGCTTTTCATCCCTTATACAAAGGATGGTAGTAGCGTGCCAATTAGGTATTTTGTTATCAGGCATATGAAACTGAGTCAAATTATTTTTATTGCAGGTTAGATTGTCAAAATAGATTTGTAAATAAATAAATTATTATACTAGTACAAAGACAGATGTAGTTATCAAAATAATTGCTTATTGATGAGCTTTTTAATCATCTCCAATGCTGGCTGAATCTGCACTAATCATTATAAGTTTTACTCTTCTATACTATTGTTTGTAGTTAAAACTCTCATTTTAAGTATTTTATCAGGATTCATAACTTTTCCATTATCTTCTGGATTACCTTTTTTAATCATATCAACAAATTGCATGCCTTTGATTACTTTTCCGAAGGCGGTATATTTTCCATCTAGATATAATTCATCGCTCAACATAATGAAAAATTGACTATTGGCACTATTGGGATCTTCACTTCTAGCCATTGATATTACACCTCTTTTATGAGCTATATCATTAAATTCAGCATATAAGTTGCTCTTTGCGCTTCCACCAGTACCATCGCCATTAGGATCTCCCGTTTGTACCATGAAATTATCTATTACTCTGTGGAATTTAAGGCCATCGTAAAATTCTTCATCGCATAAATCTTTAATTCTTTGAACATGCTTAGGAGCCTTATCAGGATATAATTCAATAGTTACGGCACCATATTTAGTATCAATTTGAATAAAGTCCTTTATCTTATCTGTTGCGTTTGCTTTTGACATCATGAATATTATAATTAAAAATATTAATAGTTTTATTAAAGTTGTTTCAAATTTGATTGTTTTACGCATAATTTTTTGTCAGTTAGTTTTTTAGTAAAATAGGGCAAATGAAAATCAACTTTGCATTTTTACAAATAACATATTAATTGTTATTTGTTTCTTCCTGATTGCTTTTAAATAAGCTTATCAAGTATATGAGCCTGATATTAAAAAAGTTTTAGACATTATAGCTATTTCTTTTAAATCTTTTTATAAGCCTTTAATTTTAATTCTATCGATTCTGGAAAATTCATATAAAAACTCCTAAATTATTGAATGATTTCAGCTACAACACCAGCACCGACAGTTTTCCCGCCTTCCCTAATAGCAAATTTCAAACCTTTATCCATTGC
>CAJQNX010000074.1 GCA_905479795.1 uncultured Candidatus Midichloriaceae bacterium
CTTACCTTTGTATTTAACGGCTTCTATTGCAAGTAAATCACCCCCTGCTTCAGTATAAGCTAATCCATTTGTGATTCCAATTCGATTCTTTTTTTCAATTTCTCCATAATTGAATTTATGTGGTCCTAGGTATTCATTAAGTTTATCACTTGTGATAGATAGTTTTTTTTCATTAGTCATCAAGATTCTTTTGACGGATTTTCTAAATATTTTTTCAATTTCTCTATTTAAATTTCTAACTCCCGATTCCCTAGTATAGTATCTAATTATGTCCATAATGACTGAGTCGTCTACTGTTAATTCACTTTCACTTACGGAATGAGAATCTCGAATCTTAGGGATTAAATGTTTCAATGCTATTTCTAATTTATCTTTTTCGGTATATCCAGATAATCTAATGATCTCCACTCTATCTAATAATGGGCTGGGTATATTTAGGCTATTAGCTGTAGCAACAAACATAACTTTTGATAAATCAAAATCAACTTCTAGATAGTTATCGTTAAAGTTTTTATTTTGAGAAGCATCAAGAACCTCAAGTAATGCAGAGCTTGGATCTCCTCTGTAATCATTACCTAGCTTATCAATTTCATCTAATAATATCAGAGGGTTAGAGCTTTTCGCTTTTTTTAATGCTTGAATTATTTTACCGGGCATTGCACCAACATAAGTTCGCCTATGACCTTTGATTTCTGCCTCATCTCTGAGACCTCCCAATGTTATTTTTGCAAAATTTCTTCCAGTTGCCTTTGCAATTGACCTTGCTAAAGAGGTTTTGCCAACTCCTGGAGGACCAACTAGACAAATAATACTACCACCTAATTTTTTAGATTTTATATTTACAGCGAGATACTCAATAATTCTTTCTTTAACTTTATTTAATGCGTAATGCTCTTCATCCAATGCACCTTGCGCTTTACTGAGATCCTTATTATTTAATGTTAATTTATTCCATGGTAATGAAATAATCCAATCAAGGTAATTTCTTATAACTGTCGCTTCAGAAGACATTGGATTCATCATTTTAAGCTTTTTTAACTCAGAATTAGCTTTTTCTTTTGCTTCTTTGCTAAGCTTAAGTTTACTAATTTTACTACTTAATTCAGCAAACTCTTCTTTAATGTCTTCTTCTCCCAGCTCTTTATGAATTGCCTTTAATTGCTCTTGCAAATAATAATCTTTTTGATTTTTTTCAATTTGGGTTTTAACTCTGCTTTTTATTTTAGTTTCAGCCTTTAACAACTCGGTTTCTGAATTAATGTAAATCATTAGTTTTTCTAATTTTTTATTCACATCATCTATTTCCAAAATATATTGCTTCTTTTCCAATGCTAAATGCACTTGAGAGCACAGCGCATTACAAAATCCAACTATATCTTTCATTTTAATAATGTTAAGAAGTGATTCTTGAGTTGATTTTTTGCTAAGATTTGAATATTCCTCAAATAAATCTGTAACAGCATTTCGTAGAACTAAGCTTTCCTGATCATTTGAACACGTATCAAACATTTGTTTAATATCAGCTTTAATATAACCATTTCTGCTAATGAATTTTATAACTTTTGCTTTTTCTAAACCTTCTACTAAAATTTTTACAGATGAGTCTTGTAATTTTATAACTTGTAGTACTTTGGCTACTACTCCAATCTTATAAAGATCGCTAGATTTTGGATTATCATTTGAGCCATCTTTTTGAGAAACTAAGAAAATTTTATTGTTTTTATCTATATTTTGCAAAGCTTTTATAGATTTTTCTCTACCAACAAACAATGGAATGATCATTTTTGGAAACATTACCACATCTCTTAATGGCAATACCGGATACAAACCTAATTCTTCAGTAACTTTTGCTTTCATGATAATTTTATTTTTGTACATTTATATATATATATATATCCTAATGTTTCTTTAACAAGTTTAAATTTCAAGCATTTATATGAAACTAGTTGCTAACTTTAAAATTAATATTTTTCTTATCGTAGTTATTTTAGCCAAATACATACCATTTCAAGTTAATATTAAACACCAATATACACCAGAAATTTTATCATTATTAATATATATAATTTATTTGTTAAGAAAAGATATGCTTGGTCACATTAATATTTTTTTATTATCATTGCTTGATGATTTGCTAAAATTACATTATTTGGGAGCAACAATTATACAAAATTTTATATATGTTGTCTATATAGATACCTTAAAGAAAAAATATTCAAACAATATGTTGTTTGATTGGCTTAGTTTTATCATACTAAACATTGTTGTATTGCCATGTAAGTATGTTATTATGAATTTTTTTAAGAACTATGATATGCTTCCACTAGATATAATATTAAAAAAAACTTTTGTTACAATAGCATTTTTCCCTTTAATTTATTATTTAATTAATAAATTTGTGCTTGCCAAAAAATAAATGCGTGATGAAAGAAAGAAATATAAAGTCTTTACAAGAAGAGCGCTAGTTGTTGGTTTGACAAAAGGGGCGTTGATAAGCTGTTTATTAGGAAGATTTTATTATTTGCAAATTTTAAACTCCAGTACTTATGAAACATTATCTAACAGAAATAGATTGAGAGTTTCTTTGATTTCGCCATTAAGAGGAGATATATTGGATATTAATGGTAAGATATTAGCTAATAATGCAAAAATCTATGCTGTAATCATAAAAAGAGAATTTAAGAAAAACCTAAAAAATGTTGTAGAGAAGATTAACAATGTAATTATTGATCAAAAAATTTCACTATCAAGAATTTTAGAGAAATCTAAAAATATTTCAATAAGTCAGTCAATAAAATTAATTGAAAATATTTCTTTGCAAAATGCAATTTTACTAGATTCAGATCCAAATTTAGAGGAAATTGAAATAGTAGAAGAATATATTAGAAGATACCTATTAGATGGTGATGCATTTCATATTATGGGATATATTGGAAGTGTAAGCATGAAGGATATGAATGCAGAAAATATACCCAAGAATTATCAATTTTTCATAGGTAAGGATGGAATAGAAAAGCAGTTTAATGATGTGCTCCAAGGTAAACCAGGCGTAAAAAAAATTGAAGTAGATGCTAGGGGTAATTTTATAAAAAAAGTAGATATCATTCCACCAATTGTTGGGAAAAACATTAATTTATCAATCAGTAAAGATGTTCAAAAGATCATTTGGAATCACATTGAGAATTATAATGGGGCAATTTTAGTGTCTGATTTGTCGAAGCAAAAAATAATAGGAATGGTTTCAAGTCCAACAGTTGATCCAAATATTTTTATAAATGGGCTGTCCAATGCAGAATGGAATGAGATATTGCAAAATAAACATCATCCTTTAACTAACAAATGCATCTCCACACAGTATCACCCTGGATCAGTGTTTAAAATAGTTATGTTTTTATCAATTTTAAAAAGTGGTATAGATCACGAAGAAAAGGTATTTTGTCCAGGTTATTATAAATTAGGAAATAGAGTTTATAGGTGCCACAATAAATACGGTCATGGTAATGTTGATCTAGATACAGCTTTTGCAAAATCATGCAATGTATATTTTTTTCATCAATCTCTCAAAGTAGGCATAAACAATATAAGTCAAATAGCAAATTTATTAGGATTAGGGCAAAAAACAAACATTGATCTTCCTTATGAAATTGCTGGTGTGGTCCCTAATGTTAATTGGAAAAGGTCAAAATATAAACAAAGTTGGTATTTGGGGGATACCATTAACTCTTCTATAGGGCAGGGGTATCTTGAGACGACTCCTATTCAATTGCTGCAAATGGTCTCTAAAATTGCAACTGGCAAAAATTTCACTCCCTCTGTGCTTAATAATGAAAATAGTACAGAAGATAGTCAATTAAATATTAACCAGCAGCATTTAAATATGCTCAGAAAATCGATGCTCAAGGTGCTTTATAAATCTACGAGTATTGAGTATAATCAAATGATTGACAGTGAAGAATTTATGATAGCTGGAAAAACTGGAACTTCTCAAGTAATATCAACTAAGCATAATACGCATAGCGATCGATATAAGGACCACAGCCTCTTTGTTGGCTATGCACCTTATCATTCTCCTAGATTTGCAATTGCTGCTGTGATAGAAAATGGTGGATGGGGATCAAAAACAGCTTTGCCAGTCTCACGAAAAATATTCTATGACTTGAAAGATTTATAATAGCTTTAAAGTAAAATAATAAAATTAACTTTCTAGTATTTTGAAAAATTGACTGCTATATTGTATAAATAATTATTTATTGAGGTCAGTGTGTTTGGTGAATTAGAAATTTTAGAGGCAATAGAAAAAGGTGGTTTTGTTGAAGGAATTGATCCGTTGCAATATGCAGTGTTGATGAAGGTTGAATTGAAAGAAAAAGATCCTGTATTATGGGCAATAGATAATAATAAAAAAATAGACGGCAAAGATGCAGTATTGTTTTCATTAATAAATAATAGTTTTGATGTGAACAATGATATATTAAAATATGTTAAAGATAAAAATTATCAAATAAACGTTGGTGATGATGCAATTTATTCTGTTGATGCATTTCAAGAAAAAATAGTTTCAAGTATTGTTAAAAAGCAGGAGTTTTTAGATTTAGCTGCTGAGGATTTAATGAAAATTGCAATTAATGGCAATTTTGCAATAAAGGCAAAATCTCCAATACAATATGCAATTGAAAATAATCCTACTAGTCTTGTACAAGGGGTTAAAAATATTCTTAAAATACAAGGAAATGACAATCAACTAAAAGACTTTTATGAAAAACTAGCAAAAAAACCTAAAGAAAATCAAAGCCTAATTGAGCTTTTTGCAAATGAATTTAATTTAGGAGGGAGGGGGAAAGAAAATTTTGTAACGACTATGTTCCCTTTAGTTGAAGCTGAAATAAAAATGCCTGATAGTTTGGTGAATCTATATATAATGGATCAACTTGAAAAGGGTACATTATCTGTTGAGAAGATTCATCCTAATCATAAAGAACAAGCACTTTTTTCTGTGATTGATTTATATCTTGATGAATATACTAACAAAGAAGACAAAGGTAACCTTAAAGCAATGCATGCTCAACTGGCAAAAGACTTGTCTTTAGATACAGACAAGCAAAAATCTCCACTTGTACAATTTGTTTCCGATCCAGAAGAATGCGCTAATAAGATTAATAATTTGATTAATAAACTGCCAAAGCAAACTAAGTCAGATTTAGACATTGCAGGTAGTGCAAAAAGTTTAGACTTAGAAAAATTATACAAGAATTATGATCTAGAAACACTTGATAATCTTTCAAAAATTGGTAAAAAATTAGATGAAGTGCAGCCAGAAGTTAAAAGCCTTGGTATCGCAAGTAAAATCGGCATTGCTTTAGCTATAATTACGGTGATTCCAGGTATTATTCTTGGTATTATAAAATTAGCATCTAATGCTAGTAAAAAACAAGAATTTAAAGAACAACAATCTGAAGCTCTACAAGTAAATCAAGAATTAAATGAATTAGGCGTCAAATCTAATGATAGAGGTGTGCAAATGCAAAGTAATGATGCTAGTAAATTTACTGAAAAAGTTCTGAGTATGAGATTAAATGCAAAGGGTGGCATTGGTATGGTGAAATAAATGACCTTATCACATCTGCAATTTGTTTCATTGATGCCTCTATATTTTTACAAAGTGTAATTATTGCAGCGACTTTTAACACGGTGTCAAAGTTAGTTAGAGCAAAATGAGATGGAGATAAGAGAGAGCAAAAGGTTGTTGTGCAAACATGTATAGTTTGTGGAAAAGATGCTTTTAAAGGTAGATTATGCCAAAAGAAGAATTAAGTTTTGAATGCCTTTTTATCCCTTATGTTGTTGAGTTTAAGAAAATGGTAATGTTTTTATTCTTGATTAAAAATAAGAATGAATTCTGTGCCGCCAGTAAAACTTGCATTGTATTTTATATCTCCATTCATTTTAATCATTGCCTGCTTACAAAAATTTAAACCAATACCATATCCATGAGTAGTAATATATCGTTCAAATAGATGATTAATAATGTCATTATTTAATCCATAGCCATTATCTTTGATATGTAAATTATTATTTTTAATAAATAATTCTATTTTTGCTGTACTTCCAGCATACTTAAATTCATTTTTGATTAAATTAAACAGCACGTGCTTTAATAATGTATGAGAACCAGTGAAAACAAAATCTCCAGCATATTCTTTTTGATTAAGAAAAGATATTAGATCTCTTTGCTCTTCTGTCATTTTATACTCATCTAACACTTCATTTACACATTGTATCAATGAATATTGTCCCCAATCAGATGGTAAATCATTGTTTTGAATTTTTGTAGCACTTAGCATGATATCGATGTCTTGCATAGCCTTAATGTTACTTTTTTCTAAATTATCAATATGATCTTCTATTTTATTAAAATCTTTTAGTTTTAAGGCATCTCTTATTAATTTTACTTCTAGTAGCCCAATACTAAGAGGAGTTGTAACATCATGAGCTATTGAGCGTGCTAAAGTTTCCAATGCATATTGTTTCACTTTGTCTTCTCTAAATTTTTGAAAAACAATGTATATAATCACAATGCATAATAATAAAGTCGAGTAAGTTGAAAGAAATGTATTGTTAATATTAGAATTTAATTGAGGTAAATAAATTTTATACAGAGAGGTAACTTTAAAAAAAATAGCAATTAGTGTAATTGATATGATGGTAAATATTAACGCATGATACGAGTTTATCAATAAAAATAATGCTATTATGGATATAAAACAATTAATACCCCATATTGCATCAAAACTACTTGCTACAAAAAAATAAAATCCTGTTAAAGAAAGGGTAAAGAACAACACTACATTCCACAAAAAAACGGGATATTTTTCTTTAGTAAAGAATTCATAAGAAATTAATAATATAGCAAGAAGAAGATTTGCAAAATGTAGCGTTTGTGCTATCGAATTAATTGCATCATTGAATGGAGAAAATCCTAAAATAAATAGCGGTATATTTAATCCCATACTAAATAAAGCAAAAATATAATAGGTTAATTTACTATTTTGTACATTTTTCTTTATGTTTATGAAATTAATAAGAAATTGTTTTATTTTAGTTTTGAGCGGAAGTTTAGAATCAAGATATATAGGTTGTTCTCGTGTTATTATTCCAATTTTTATTTGAAAATAATGTGCGCCAAATAGTGCAATTGCACTTCCAATTACTCCAAAAGCTAAACTTATTGCACCAAAGTCACCAGCGTAGTACCTTGTTATTACAGTGCAAAGTATTCCAGAAAAAACACTTGCTAAAAATGATTTATTGTTAGTTTTAAATTTCAAAAATCCTACTGTAAAAGGTACTAAAACGGTTGCATAATAGAAAGCTTGAAAAAATATTATCAATTTGAATATAGCTCCACTTGAAAGTGATATAATTACCGCTAATAAAGCGCATAAAAATGTTGAAATTCTTGCAATCAATAGTTCTGTTTTTCCATCAATTTTTGGGTATATTTTTTTTACGATATCATGTGAAACTACAATACTTAAAGAATTCAGCCAAGAATCTGCGGTTGACATTATTACTGCGAGAATGCCTACAATCATTATGCCAATAAATATAGGGGGTAAACCTCCAACAAAATGATATAGAGCCATTTTAGCTTCTATATCTGGGTAAATTGTACGTATACAAAAACCCAAAGTAAATACTATGCATGCAAAAAATAAAGATGTAACAATAAGTATATTGTATGAATCTGTTAATTGTTTTTTATTTTTTGCCATTAACAATCTTTGTGCGTAAGGAGCATGAATTGCTGGTGCTACAATAAAAAGCACATAACTAAAAAATAGTAATAGGGAGCCATTGTTGTATAATGTAAAGTGCGATTCTGGCAATGAAGTTATAATGTTTTCATAACCACCTGCTTTAAAATATGCATACCCACAAGCGATAGGAAGTATTAAAAAGAAAATTAAAAATTGAAATACATCCGTTAACGCAACAGCTCTCACACCACCCAGGGCCGAGTAAAAAGTCAATATACCAATTCCTATTAGCACTCCTTGAGCATATGATAAATCTAGAAAATATTGAAATAAATAAGCTATTGCTGTCACTTGTATTGCTAAAATACCTACCGCAGTAATAATGATAATGATACTTGATACAATACTGCCGCAATTTCCATACAGTTTTTCCATTATCTCAGACATTGATATACATCCATCAAATCTGCTAATATTTTTTGCATAAATATTTTTTACTATTATCCAGTTAAGGGGAATGAATAGTATTGCTGCTCCAAATACTAAGCCCAATTTATAAATTTGTTCAGTTTTGCCAATGATTTGGTTGGCGCTCATAAAGGTTGCAAATATGGTGGAAATGATGACTAAGGTTGAAAAATTTTTATCTCCAATGGCATAATCTTTGATGCCCTTAACCTTAGTTGACTTGTAGAGCCCAATTATTAAACAAGCGAGTAGATAACCACCTATTATTAATATATCAAATAATTGTAATTTTCCGATACTCATAAATTAAAACTTGTATAAAATCAAAATTACAATTTATCTTAGGGAGTTTATATAATTAATCAATTAATTATATCAAATTTTATAATTTTTCTATATGTTGTATTAAGAGTAATCTAGCTTCTGGATATTGAATGTAATTTGGTATAAAAATAAATTTTTCTATAAAATATCCTATTAAATTTAATGCCGAAATTATGTCTTGGTTGCAAATCTCTATATTATTGTTAATGAAAAATTTTGGCAATTTAAATAATTTGTCTTTATATTTTTCACCCACCTTTGCTGTAACCGCATTGCCTGTATTTGGTGAGATATATTTTAGATTGTCAACAGAATTAGTTACCGCACATTTTGACCAATCTAATGCATATCCAGAGCAATTTAGTAATTTAGCTTCAAAGTTAATATATGCTTTGTAATTTTCATTAAGATCATCACTAGCGCAGAGAGTAAGTAATAAACCTTTTGTTTCAATGAAGGTTGTTTTATTTACATCCCCGTCCTTTAAAGCGACTTTAATCATTGATATTGTTGAATTTAATATCGATATTTTGCTACTTTCAAACATAATTTCTGAAAAAATTGAATGCACAAGTTCAACTTTTAAATATCCTAATTGCTCATTAAGCCTAGCCCTCCAGTTAAGTAAAATTATATTTCCAGGTATAGTTTCGTTTTTCTTTTTATTTATTCTGATAAGTCCTGAAATAATACCATTATTTTCTGAAAAACATTTTACAATCAAAAATTTTTCCTGAAATGGTTTGGCAGAAATTATTATTCCTATATCATTAATTTCTATCATAGAAAAATTAATATCTAGTTGTTTTGACTTTATATGACATTTTTTGAGCAGAATTTAATAACAAAGTTTCTGTAGTAAATTTGTTGTGATATTTTTTTACACCAGCCACTAATAATCCATCAGTAACTCCAGTTGCAGCAAAAATAACATCTTTTTTCACCAAATCATCTACTTCATAAACTTGATTTATGTCATTAACTCCCATTTCTTTAGCTCTACGCACCTGCTCATCATTTTTAAATAGCAACTTTCCTTGCATTTTGCCTCCGATGCACTTTAATGCTGAAGCTGCTAAAACGCCTTCAGGAGCGCCGCCGGTTCCGATATATATATCAACATCATTACCAGGAAGGGTAGCAGCTATAACGGCAGAAATATCTCCATCTCCAATTAATTGAATTTTGGAGCCAACAGTTCTGATTTCTTCTATTATGCCTAGGTGCCTCTCTCTATCTAGCATCATTACTACTATGTCACTAGGATCACATTTTTTATACTTTGCTAAATTTAAGATATTTTCTTTAGCGCTGCTATTGATATCAATAGTGTTTTTGGGATACTTTGCACCAATAGCAATCTTCTGCATATATAAATCTGGTGCACATAAAAAGGAGTTCTCAGAACTTATTGCTATAACTGCCATAGAGCCAGAGTCTGCTCTTGCGCATACAGTGGTTCCTTCAAGAGGATCAACAGCAATGTCAATCTTTTCACCACCCTTTCCTAATTTCTCTCCAATATATAGCATTGGGGCCTTGTCTCTCTCTCCCTCACCTATTGCAATCTTACCACTCATGAGTAATTTATTTAGTTCTTGTCTCATAACATCAACTGCTGCTTTATCTGCAGAGATATTATCTCCTTTACCAATCCAATTATAACATGCAATCGCTGTCAATTCCGTAACATTTTGAATACCATACAGCCAACTATTATTCATATTTATCTATAAAATATTAAAAATTATGCGAATATTTCATCAATATATGGTAAAAAATTAGCAAGTGCAAAACATATAAATGATACCATGAAAAAAAATAAGATATCAGCATCAATCCTTGCTGCCAATTTTGCAATACTCAGAGAGGAAATAAAAAGTATATCCAACTCTGGAGCTGATTCAATTCATTTGGATATAATGGATGGTCATTTTGTTCCAAATATAAGTTTTGGACCTGATATTTTTAACATTATAAAAAAGGAAAGCACAATTCCGCTAAAAACTCATTTAATGATTAGCAATCCAGAGAGGTATGTTGATGCATTTATTGAAGCAGGCAGCGATATGATAATATTTCACCAAGAAACAGTAATTCACTGCGATAGGTTGGTTGATTATATTAAGAATAAAGGAGTAAAGGTTGGCGTCTCTATTATACCTTCCACTCATGAATCTGTGTTAGAATACATATATGAAAAGCTTGATGAAATACTTGTGATGACGGTTAATCCAGGGTTTGGTGGTCAAAAATTTTTAAATAGCCAATTAAAAAAAATTCATAACCTTAGTATAATGACGAGCAAGAAGACAAATATTGATATAGGCGTTGATGGAGGAATTAATCCTGATACATTGAAAGAGTGTGCAAAAAATGGTGCAAATCTCGCAATAGCTGGAAATTATATATTTAAAGGCAATGAGTATAAATTTCAGGTTGAGGAACTTAAAAAAAGTTTCAAAACTGAAGTAATGTAAAGATTTGCTTTCTATCTGGTGCAATAGCTTTTAGGATTAAAGCGGCGTATTAAATTTTAAATAAGTAAGTATTTTATGATAACGGAGCAAAATAAATCTGTAGCTTTTCTCATTGACCCGATTGAGGATTTAGATTTTACATCAGATTCTACATTAGTAATAGCTAATGAGTTTCAGATCAGAGGTTATAAATTATTTTATTTTTTACCTCAAAGTTTAATTTTTGAAAATGATCAATTATATGCCAAAGGTAAGTATTTTAAAATAGACTATGAAGGCCAAAATATCACTGAATTAAATTCAGATAAAGTGTTGCTTGAAAATTTTGACATTATTTTTATTAGGCAAATACCGCCTTTCAATCAGCAATATTTAACTATTACATATTTAATTGAAACCCTAAAGCGTACTTTGATATTGAATGATCCGAAATCAATAAGGGATGTAACAGAAAAATTGAGTATTTTGAATTTTAAAGATTACATACCAGATACTATGGTATCTTCAAATGCTAATGAAATAAAAGATTTTATAGAGAGGCATAATGTTGCAATATTGAAGCCACTTTATGATTGCGCAGGTCAAGGAGTTATAAAAATAGAGTATAATATTCAAAATATAAAGAGAGCCATAGAAGCTATAGTGGAAGAGCAGGGGTATGTAATGTTGCAGGAATATTTGCCAAATGTAAGAGATTTCGGTGATAAGAGAGTTATGTTTCTAGATGGGGAAGTTTTAGGAGTTATTAATAGAAAAGCAAAACAGGGGGAATTCAGAGTTAATATGATAGTAGGGGGGAAATCGTATAAGACTTCATTGACTCGAGAAGAGCAAAAATTATGTAATGAGGTAGGAAAATTTTTGAAGGATGAAAATTTGTTCTTAGTAGGAATTGATATAATTGATGAGAAATTGATTGAGATAAATGTGACTTCTCCAACAGGCTTAGTTGCCATTAGAAATTTATATGGGACTGATGTTGGAAAAATAATTGTTGATAAAATTGAAACAAAGCTAAAAAATTGTTATAGTGCGAGCTAATTTAAAATTTAAAATTTATTTCTAGTGATTAATATTAAAAGGCGTGGCTTGATGTTTATTTTGTCAGCGCCATCAGGAACTGGCAAAACAACATTAGCAAATTATATTTTAGAAAATGATAGCCACATTTCTTTATCTATATCTTGTACAACTAGAAAGAAAAGACCAAATGAGGTAGAGGGTGTTCATTATTATTTTATAAGTTGTGAAGAATTTAAAAAGCAAATTGAAAGTGATGAATTTTTAGAATATGCAGAAATTTTTGGTGAGTTTTATGGCACGCCTAAAAAACAAGTTCTTAAAAAATTGGACAAAGGTGAAGATGTTTTATTTGATATAGATTGGCAGGGTCATAGACAACTATCAGCAATCGCAAGAGCAGATGTAACTAGTATTTTTTTGTTGCCACCATCTAAAAAAGAATTGTTAGAGAGGTTAGAATTAAGAAATCAAGACAAGCCAAAAATAATAGAACAAAGAATGTTGAGATCCGATGAGGAAATAAGTCATTGGCATGAATATGATTATATTATTATCAATAGGGATATTAATCAGAGTATGGAAAAATTGATCTCTATTCTAAAATCAGAAAGGCTAAGAAAAGAAAGAAGAATTGGTTTAAATGATTTTGTGGCCACTTTAATTCATGAAAAATTTGTTAAGAGCAAGGTAATTTGAAAAAAAATATTAGAGCAAAAGCTACACAATCATCTACTAAATGGGTAGGTAGAAATGCTAATGATAAATTTAGTAAGCTAGCTAAGCAGAATCATTTTCGCTCAAGAGCTGCATATAAGCTTGATGATATAAATAAAAAATTTAAAATCCTTAAAGGAGCGAAATTTATTTTAGATCTGGGTGCAGCACCAGGATCATGGCTTCAGTATATCAGTAGATTTAGTAAAGCAAATAGCCTGCTCATCGGGGTTGATTTAAAGGAGATTGAGGCTATAAAAAATACCAAAATCATTGAAGGAGATTTTACTTCAAGTGAGGTATGGGGAAAATTGGATGAAATGTTGTCAGGAAACAAATTAAATTTAATTTGCAGTGACATGGCGCCAAATACTAGCGGTACCAGAAGTATGAATCACATAAATATTATGAGTTTAGCTGAATCAGTCTTTTTATTTTCTGAAAATTTTTTAGACAAAAAAGGATCGCTTGTTATAAAGCTATTTGAGGGAAATAAAACAAAAGAATTTTTCAATAAATTGAGGCTGCATTTTAAAGAAGTGCATTTTTTTAAGCCTGAAGCTAGTTATAAAGATTCATCAGAAATTTTTATAATAGCGATTCATAAAATCTAATCTTAAGTTGTCATATATATCTTGATTTTGTTACTCATTTACAAAAAAACAAAAACATTGTATAATATTACCTACAGGTAGTTGGTGGGCATGTAAGTTTATTGAGGTTAGGAAGGATAAATGTTGCACGTTGAACGTTTAACAAGGTTATATAGGTTGTTTGATCTAAGTAGCTTAGTTCAAATGCCTTATGATGCGAACTATAGTCAGGTCGTTGACATAATTAGCGATTCTAAGAAGAATCAATACGCTGATTTTCAATTGATACAACAAGATGCAGTTAATTATTTAATAAATGATAAATTCAAATCAAACTTTATTGAATTACAGCTAGTTAATATCAAGTATACTTTTGAAATTTTTTTTGAATATCATAATAATATTATTGATAGCGGACCACAGTATAATGAAGATAATGTAAAAATTACTAACTCAAGCTTTTTACCATTTAACT
>CAJQNX010000075.1 GCA_905479795.1 uncultured Candidatus Midichloriaceae bacterium
AATTTCAATTAATAAACCTCTTGAAGCATGGGTTGAAAATAAGGGAGATATTAGAAAGGAAAATGTTCCACAGTTAAATTTTGAGCATTTAAAATCATTAGCTTTATTGGTGGCTCAATCTACTGAGCAAACGATTAGTGAGGAAAATCCATTGTTATCTGGAACTTTACCAAATGGCTTTAGGATACAGGTGGTAATTTCCCCAGCTTGTGAAGCTGGTACAATTGGCATTTCAATTAGAAAGCCATCAACAATGAATTTAGACTTAGATGCGTATGAAAAGCTAGGTGCATTTGACAGTACTGCAACAGAAAAGGTTGTTGATGAGAATGATGTAATTTTGAAAGAATATTTAGAGCAAAAAAAGATCAAGGAATTTTTAAAGCATGCGGTAGTTAGCAAAAAAAACATTATTATCAGTGGAGGTACGTCTACTGGTAAAACAACATTTACAAATGCAATGCTTCGTGAGATTCCATCGGATGAAAGGTTGATTACTTGTGAAGATGCTAGAGAAATAGTATTAAATGATCACCCAAATAAATTGCACTTATTAGCTTCAAAAGGAGGGCAGGGTAGGGCTAAAGTTACTACGCAAGATTTGATTGAAGCATGCTTGCGTTTAAGACCAGATAGGATAATAGTTGGAGAGCTTAGAGGGGCTGAAGCATTTAGTTTTCTTAGGGCAATCAACACAGGACATCCTGGCTCAATTTCTACATTGCATGCAGATACTCCACTTATGGCAATAGAGCAATTGAAATTAATGGTTATGCAAGCAGGGCTTGGCTTGCCACCTGCTCAAATAAAAGAGTATATTATGCAAGTGATAAACATTGTTGTGCAACTTAAGAGGGCGGAAAAAGGAAGGAGATATATATCTGAAATATATTTTAATCCGTAGTTATTTTAACATTTGTCTGCATAGCTTTAATTTTCAATCAATTAACATATATTCACAGTAACTATGGAACTAATTAGTAGTAACTCTTAGAATTTTTATTCCGTATTATATAAACTTTTTTGCATTGAAATAAATATAATCTTAATATTTATTAAGAAACAATTTTGATAAAACACTTGAACAACTATAGGTGGAATAGTATAGTTAATATAGTGTGTGAAATATGGAATCAAAGCACATTCAATCATTAACGTTATTTATGGAGAAATATGAGTGATAATCAAAATAAACCAGTAGCAGAAAATTTTTTGCAATTTATTGAAAATCAGGAAATTATTGATTTTGCGTCTTATACAGGGGATTGGATTGATAGTCCTGAGGAACTGAAAATTGTGTTTGTACAATTGCCAAATCAAGCAAGTGGCAAATTAGTGTATGATTATGATAAGGATGTTGAGGTAACAATCTCGGAGGATATAGGTAATAAAAGCAAGGAAAAGTCATATTCGATTACTGATATTGAGTATATTGCAAGGCAATACCAGAATAACGATGATGACGGTCAGATTATGGCAGCCAGGGAAGCAATTTTTGAATATTACATTGTTGATACTGATAATAATAGAAGTGGAACAAAGACAGTCTTTATTAACCCATCAAACGAGCAAGAAACAGACGCATCTACCCAACTAATTGGCGATGGATATGATAATATATTAATTGCTCCTCCATATGAAGCGAAATATATTTGGGGTGCAGGAGGTAATGATATATTGTATGGTAATATGGGAGAAAATATCTTTGTAATAGATCATGCTGATATAAAATTTAATAAAACTACAACAATTATTAAAAACCTAAACATACTTGAGGATAAAATTGACTTATCACACCTTAGTTGTGTGCGAAGCATTGATGATATTAATGTCGATTCTAAAAGTAATAATACACAAATTACATTTAAAGATAGTAAGTTATATATGCAAGAGATTCTATTAGAGAAGATGATACCGGCAACTTTATTAGAAAATAACAATAAAATATTTATCTTCAATAGTAATAAAAAAGATGTAAATAGTCAATGTGGTAATGATAATAGTATCGTGGAAAAAATTCTTGCAAATAAATATAGCTTAGTGGCAGGTGGCTGTGTTGGTGGCATGATTGCTATGAAAATAATTTCATGTATATTTGGTAAATTTGAAAAAACTACAGAAGTCATGTATATGCCGGATGGATCAGTAGCGACGAATACATATAGAAGTCAGACCTCTTTTAATGATAATGTTCCTATAGGAATTACTTTTGAAGAAGGAAGAGAGATAGAGTTAATAAGCTTAAAAGATTCAAATACTTATTTTAAATATAATGAAGTGGCTTCAAAAACTTCATGGGTAAGCAAAAGTGATGGCATATTATTTTATGATTATGACAAAACAATGTCTGCTGATCATAAAAAGATAGTTATGACGGAATGGAGTAAGAATGCAAAAACAGATTTTGAAGCAGTGCTAGGGATAAAAATAGTAATGGTGCTGTAGAAGAAGGTGAACTAAAATCATTAAAGGAACATGGCATAAACTCCATCAATTTTAATGAGTCTAGAGTTAGTAATGAAGAGCAACAAGAGCAAGGAATACTTAATATTGCTACAGTTATATGGGAAGATGGAAAAATAACTAATGCATATGATTTAGTATTTATTACTGAAGAAGTGATTATCTAAAATCCTAAGTCATTTAGTAAGAACAGGTTAGATCTTTTTATTTAACAAGACTTGTTCTTACTATGTTAGTTCAATTACCTGATATATTTATAAAATTATTGATTATTCTAATAAAAGTTATTAGCCTGGTAGGATAAACTTAATGTGGGGTTGGCGTGGTTAATTATAAAAAAGTTAAAGAGCTCTTTTTGCATCTTGAGAAAAATAACTCATCGGAATTCTTTAAAAATGTTGCAGATGATGTTGAGTGGAAAGTTATGGGGCAGCATCCTCTTGGAGGAGCGTATAACAGCAAGGAAGCTTTTTTAGAAAATACATTTCGTAGGTTAAATAAAATTTTAAAAGATGGAGTAATTTTAAAAATTAAGGATATATTTATCGATGAAAGTAAGAATGTTGCAATTGTTGAAATGGAATCCCTTTCTATGACTAAAAATGATAAACCATTTGATAATATTTATTGTTGGGTTGTTCATTTTACTGGAGAAAAAATTACAAAGGTTCATGCTTATGTGGATTCTGCACTTGTTAAGCAAATAATTGCAGAGAATGAGTAAGGAGAAATTATCGTAATATTAAAATTTTGCTTTTGAAGCCTTGAAAACAAATAATTAGCGTATATATAAAAGACATGTTTAAAGCTAATTATTTATTTGAGGTAAAAATGAATTTCCAACCATTACATGACAGAGTACTAGTTGAGAGACTAGAAGAAGAAAACAAAACAAAAAGTGGTATTATTATACCAGATACTGCAAAAGAAAAGCCAATGGAAGGCGAAGTCATCGCTGTTGGTAATGGCGCACGTGACGAAGACGGCAAGTTCATTAAGCCGGAAGTATCAGTTGGCGACACAGTTTTGTTCGGCAAATGGAACGGCACTGAAATCAAGATGGACGGCGAAGAGCTTGTCATCATGAAAGAAAACGAAATCATGGGCATTCTCGGTTAATCGAGACCCAACAAATTTCAATTTCTGAATCTAAGATTTTAAATAAGGATTAAGCACAATGGCTGCTAAAGACGTAAAGTTCGGCGCTGACGCTCGTTCGCGCATGCTAAACGGCGTAGACATTCTCGCCAACGCTGTAAAAGTTACCCTAGGCCCTAAAGGCCGTAACGTTGTTTTGGACAAATCTTTTGGTGCACCACGTGTAACAAAAGACGGTGTTTCTGTTGCTAAAGAGATCGAGCTTGAAGATAAGTTCGAGAACATGGGCGCACAGATGGTTCG
>CAJQNX010000076.1 GCA_905479795.1 uncultured Candidatus Midichloriaceae bacterium
AAAAAGTTCCAATTAAAAAGGCTACTGCAATAAAATATAAAGATGCCCATAATCCTGCGAATGATAAAGAATGCTTTAAAATGGCAGAAGGAAAAATTACTACTTATGGAGAAAACTCTTTTTCAGATAAATGCACGCCAATAATACAGCTTTATAAAATGACGCAAGAAGATGATATTCCTCATTATACTGGTTACAATCTTAAAGATTATGATGATACAGAAATTCACAAGATATCTCATGATTACTCTGAGTTTTCTGGCTCTGACGCAGCGGGAGCATTATAATAAAATTATTCGTAATTCGCAGGGGTGCGTCATGTGCATCCTTGCAATGCAACCACCTATTATAAAACTAAGTTAAACTTGCTCCTTGCTCTTTAAAATATATATCTTTATCAAATATTTCTAATAGAGTTGCGATTGAATCATCAAAAGGTTGCTTCACAACCTCACATGCGTATTCATCAGCAATAGGTACTAATGATGCATTATTATATATATTAAAAAATCTAAATCCAGTCTCTCCACTTTGTCTAAAGCCTAAATAATCACCACTGCCTCTTATCTCCAAATCCTTCTCTGCAATTTCAAATCCATCACCAATACTGGTCAATATACTCAGTCTTTTTTTAGAATCCAGACTTAATTTTACTCCATAAAGCAGTACACAATATGACTTAAGAGTTCCTCTCCCAACTCTCCCCCTTAACTGATGTAATTGAGATAAGCCAAATCTTTCTGCGTTTTCAATTACCATAACTGTGGCTTCAGGAACATCTACACCTACTTCAATCACTGTAGTCGAAACCAAAACTAGTTTCTCACCATTTTTGAATTTTTGCATTGTTTGATCTCGCTCTTCAACATTCATCTTGCCATGTATCATAGCAACCTTATCTCCCAACTTTTCCTGTAAAATTTTAAAACTATTTTCAACATAGGATAATTGTAATGTTTCTGACTCTTCTATTAAAGGACACACCCAATATACCCTCTCTCCTCTTTTCATTACCACCTCTATTCTTTCCATTAAATCATTCATTTTAGATATAGGTAACACACTAGTTACTATTGGAACATTGGATTTTGGTTTTTGCTTGATGATACTAACATCCATATCACCATAATTTAACATGCTAATAGTCCTCGGTATGGGCGTAGCTGATAGCATTAACAAATCCACATCATCCCCCTTTTGCATAAGATTTAACCTTTGTTTAACACCAAACCTATGTTGCTCATCAATTATTACTAGTCCTAAATTTTTAAATATCACCTTTTCTTGGAATAAAGCATGAGTTCCAATAACTAAATCAACCTTATCGTTTTCTAAATTTTCCAAAACCTCCTTTTTCTCTGAGGCCTTTAAACTACCAACTAAAAACCCAACTTCAACGCCCATTTGATTTGTGTAGTTAATAATATTTCTATAATGCTGCTGTGCTAAAATTTCTGTTGGCACCATGAAAGCAACTTGCTTCTTTGCCTCGATAGCATTTAGAGCAGCACATATAGCCACAAAAGTTTTGCCACATCCAACATCTCCCATTAGCAATCTAAGCATTTTCTTTTTTGCGGATTGATCCTGTGAAATTGAATCAACTGCTAATCGCTGTTCATTAGTTAATTCAAACTCCAATTTATCTAAAAAATCTTTCACCAATTTACCAGAAAATTCCATGGCATTTTTTGATTCATTCTGAAGTTTTTTTCTTAAAATTTTAAGACACATTTGATTTGCCAATAGTTCATCAAAAGCAATTCTTGATTTAGCATTTTTCAAATCTTCAGAATCACTATTTGCTGGAAAATGCAAAATATTTAATGATTCCATAAGACCCTTCCATCTTTGTATTTCTAATAAATTATTAGGTAACCACTCTTCACATTCTGGCATACCACTTAAAATCTTCTTTATTAAGTACGAAATTAGCTTTGATGTTAGCCCTTGAACCTTTGGATAGACTGTTTCTAATTTAGAAACTTTAAATTTCTCACTGGATTTAACTACTATATCAGGATGTACAATTACAAAATTTCCACTTTGAATTGTCACTTTTCCACTAATAATAATATTGTTCCCAACAATAAAGTTTTGCTTAATATACGGTGGGATTTTATTGAAATAAACTAGCTCTATAAAACCAGACTCATTTTTACATAATATCTTGCTGGGTGATTTATATCGAAAACTATTTTTTATATTTACTTCAAAAATCTCTACCTCAAGTGTGACTAAATCCTCATTCTTAATTTCATAAATATTTGGTGAATAACTCCTATCAATATAATCACTTGGTAAATGAAATAATAAATCTTTAAATTTTCGTACTCCAAGCTTGGCAAAAAGCTTAGTCCTTCCATCACCAACATCCATTAATTTAGATATATCCTGAGATAAATATCTTATAAAGACACCTTCCATATTTATGAAATAATTAATAAATTTTTTTGCAATTTATCTATGGTATCTCGCAATTTTGCAGCTTTTTCAAATTCTAAATTTTCAGCTGCCTTAAGCATCTGCTTTTTTAATTTTTCAATATCATTTTCTATAATTTCCAAATCTAGAACTCTTTTATCATTATTTTTATCTTTTAAATTTGTTGCAGCTAAATTTAAGGAATTCATTAATTGCTTTTTAATTGTAGTTGGAATAATACCATTTTCTTCATTGTGCTTTTCTTGAATTTTTCTTCTTCTAGAAGTTTCTAAAAGAGCCTTGTTTATTGAGTTAGTCATTTTATCAGCATATAAAATTACCCTGCCCTCACTATTCCTTGCTGCACGTCCAATTGTTTGAATTAAAGAAGTTTCCGAACGCAAAAAACCCTCTTTATCAGCATCCAAAATACAAACCAATGAGCATTCTGGAATATCAAGACCTTCTCTAAGCAAATTCACACCTACTAAAACATCATGCTTGCCTTCACGCAATTCTTGAATTATTTCCATCCTCTCTAACGTTTTAATATCTGAATGCATATACACCGCCTTAACATTCACCCCATTTAGATACTCAGTTAAATCTTCTGACATTCTCTTCGTTAATGTTGTAACCAATACTCTTTTATCATTTTTAGCTAACAGTTTACACTCCCCTATCAAATCATCCACTTGTGTTTCACAACTTCTTACCTCACATACTGGATCTAATAATCCAGTTGGTCTAATAATTTGTTCAATATATTTACCATCCGTATATGCCAATTCTCTTGGACTTGGAGTTGCTGACACAAAAATTGTTTGTGGACGCATTGAGTCCCATTCTTCATATTTCAACGGCCTATTATCAAGCGCTGATGGCAATCTAAATCCATGCTCTACAAGAGTTTTTTTTCTACCTCTGTCTCCATTGTACATACCTCCAATTTGCGGCACTGAAACGTGACTTTCATCAACAAAAAGCAACGCATCTTTGGGCAAATATTCAAATAAAGTTGGTGGGGCCTCTCCTTCATTTCGTCCAGATAAATATCTCGAATAATTTTCTATCCCTTTACAAGAACCCGCTTCTAAAATCATCTCCAAATCGAAATTAGTCCGCTGTGCAATTCTTTGTGACTCCACAATTTTATCTAACGATTTAAGTTCTTTAATTCGCTCGCCAAGTTCATCTTGAATTAAATCTATTGCTTGTTCAAGGGTTGGTCTAGGCGTTACATAATGACTATTTGCAAAGATAGTAATTACATCAAGTTTTTTGATTTTTTCTCCTGTCAAATAGTCAAATTCATAAATTTTTTCAACTTCATCATCCCAAAAAGTTACCCTCCAAGCTCTATCTTGATAATGCGATGGAAATATATCCACACTCTGCCCTCTTATTCTAAAACCACCTCTAGCAAAATCCAAATCCATTCGCTTATATTGTAGCTCAATCAATTTTTGCATGATATCTCTGCGGGAATATTTTTTGCCTTGTTCTAATTTAAAAGACATTTGTAAGTATAATTCAGGAGCACCCAAACCATAAATACAAGAAACCGAAGCAATCACTATGACATCTTTCCTTTCAAGTAATGCTCTTGTCGCAGAATGCCTAAGTAAATCAATTTGCTCATTTATCTGAGCATCTTTTTCTATATAACTATCTGACTGTGGTATATAGGCTTCTGGTTGATAATAATCATAATATGAAACAAAATATTCTACAGCATTACCTGGAAAAAAACTTTTCATCTCATTGTAGAGCTGCGCTGCCAATGTTTTATTATGAGCCATAATAAGTGCTGGTCTTTGGCATCTTTGAATAATATTAGCCATTGAAAAAGTCTTGCCTGAACCCGTAACACCTAATAAAACCTGATTTCTACTACCTTTATTTATACCCTCAGTAAGTTTATCAACAGCTTGCACCTGATCACCCCCCAGGTTATATTCACTTTCAAGTTTAAATATCATCATTTAAAAAATTATTTGGTACAATTATTGCTGTCATTCAAGTAAACGGATGTATATATTAAATCTATGTTAGATTCAGTCAATAGTATCAAGGACGTCTTCAATCCACAAGAAAATACTCATCAGGCAAAAGCTATAAAGGAAGCGGAAAAACCACTAAAAAAAATACAAGATGAAATAAGAATTTCAAGCGGTATAATTTCTGGTTTAGGGCAATGGCGTACACACCTTGAAAATTTTGAATCTGATATTTCAGGTTTCACATATGATTTTTTAAGAAAAAATGGAGCTTTTGACAACAAAAAGGTTGTTGCTACTGAAGAATTAACAAAAAATTATGCAACTATAAAAGCTAAACCTGGCACAGCAAATCAGCAAATTCCTTTTAAAATTCAGTCGATTGCAACAGGTGAGGTACAGACGAGTGGGAGGCAATTTAATCCTGATAATACGTTTGCTAAATCAATTGACGAACAAAATCCTCCATCCGGAGGAACGGTAACTTTGACAGTCCTAGATAATGGGTTAAAAACTGAGCATATTGATCTTCAATCAGGCAAATTTACAATTGGCAATAGCAAAGAAATAGAAATTGAAAATGGAGATACTCTTTTAAAAATTGCCAAAAACATTAATAGAGTAACTAAACAGGCAGGTGAAGAAAAAAATCCACATGTAATTGCAAGTGTAGAGAAAGATTCATCAGGAAAAGATTATTTGTGGATACGTTCTGATGAAAAACACCATGGCATACAAAATAAATTTACTATATCTGGTACTGCAATAAAAAATAATTTTACAGCAAAAAATCAGGAAATAAACATTGAGTTCGACGATAAGATTACGGTAAGTGATTTTATTACAAAATTAAAAAATAATGCAAAAAAATCTGATATTGAAGTTTTATACAACCCTCAAAATGACGATCAAGGCAAAAAAAAGGGCGCAATAGTTCTAAAATCATTACTTACAGGAACAGATAATGAGATTAAAGTAGATGCTCCCTTAGGAGTAAACTTTCAGCCTACAATTAAA
>CAJQNX010000077.1 GCA_905479795.1 uncultured Candidatus Midichloriaceae bacterium
AGTGAAATTGCCAGAGCTACCAAAGCAGGATGCAAAACCAGAAGTGAAATTGCCAGAGCCACCAAAACAGGATGCAAAACCAGAAGTGAAATTGACAGAGCTACCAAAGCAGGATGCAAAACCAGAAGTGAAATTGCCAGAGCTACCAAAGCAGGATGCAAAACCAGAAGTGAAATTGCCAGAGCTACCAAAACAGGATGCAAAACCAGAAGTGAAATTGCCAGAGCTACCAAAGCAGGATGCAAAACCAGAAGTGAAATTGCCAGAGCTACCAAAGCAGGATGCAAAACCAGATGTGAAATTGACAGAGCCACCAAAACAGAATGCAAAACAGCGTAAGTTGCCAAAAAAGCAAGTAGGTGCTAAATTAAATAAAAATTTGAAGGATAAAAAAATTTCTAGTAATAAAAAACAACAAGTTTTAAAAAAATCTAATAATATAAAAGATGAAGATAAGTTGGTTAATGCGATCAAACAGCCAAAAACAACAACATCCAAAATGATACCAAAAAAGAAATCTGATAAATCAATAAGTTATTTTATTGCACCAGAGAAGAATATTGATAATAATTTTAATCCAAAATCTTTCATGAGGAGAAAGCCTTATAATTATGACATAAAGCCCCCTCAATATTTGCTTGATATACAGAAAAAAGGTGCAAAAACCAACATACCTAAATTTATGTTTAAAGATGAGCTTTCAAAATTACTATTTGTTGCGGTTAATGATCAAAATATTGGAGCAATTAAAGGATTATTGCTTAAAGGAGGTAATATTAATGTACAAAATAAAGCTAATGAATATACCCCTTTGATGTATGCTGTTGAAAACAGTAAATTAGATTCATTAAGATATTTGATCTTAAGAGGTGCAAATCCTAATATTATAACATCGAATAAAATGTCTGCATTACATCTAGCAGCTATAACAAGTAATTTAAAGGCATTAAGAATCTTATTAAATGCAGATTCAAATATTTTTATTCAAGATAAATATTACAAAACTTTTTTTGATTATGTAGAGCCTAATTATAAAAATATAGTAATCAGTGATATTTTTGATACAAGAAAGGATGCGAGCGTAGCACTAATGGATTTTTGCATATTAGGGTCTTTAAAAGGGGTGAAATATTCACTTCAAAATAAAGCGAATATTAACTCACAAAATCATAACGGTGATACTCCTTTGATTTTAGCGGTAAGGAATCACAACTCACAATTGGTTACTTATTTATTAAGTATGGGGGGAGATGAAGTAATAAAAAATAACTATAAAAATGATGCAAAGGCGGTGGCTAAGCAAAATAAATATACTAAAATTTTAGATATTTTGGAGACAGTGAAATTCAACAAGCATCTCCATCTTTTGGGTGTATCTGAAAATATTATTCCGTATAAATTATCAAATGAAGAGAAAGCGCAAATTGAAAAAAATAAAAAAGAAATAGAACATAAGGATTTTGATAATTATTCATCACAGGGTGTTTTAGGGACAATAAACAAAAAGGCTAAAAAGTAATATTTTATCTATTTGAACTGTGGAGCTTAACTACACCAACTTCAACAATAAACTAATTAACTTTATAAATTTATCAAAATTAAAAAAGCTTGCTGTTTCTTTGTCTGGAGGAGCAGATAGCATGTGTCTGACTTTTCTATTAGATAAATTTTGCAGGCAAAATAATATATTTTTGATGGCAATTACTATTGATCATAAATTAAGGGCAGAGTCTACACTGGAAGCTAATAAGATTTCTAAATATCTAAAAAAATATGATATAAATCATATAACATTAACTTGGCATCATAATGATATTAAAGCGAATATTCAAAATGAAGCTAGAAATGCAAGGTATAAAATACTTTGCGATTATTGCAAAGAAAATGATATAGACAATTTATTTGTTGGGCATACATTTGATGATCAAGCAGAAACAGTGTTATTAAGGATATTAAGAGGTAGTGGAATTGATGGCGTTAGTGGAATTGATGCTTTAACTATTATGAACGAGGTGAAAATAATTAGACCTCTTTTATCATTTAAAAAAATTCAGATTTTAGATTTTTTAAAAAAAGAAAGATTAATATGGTTTGAGGATGAATCAAATAAAAACACAAAATATGATAGAGTCAAAATTAGAAATTTAATTAGTCAGCTAGATAAGGATTTTAAATTTACAGAAAGGTTGAATTTACTTTCTTACAACGCAAAAAGAGCCAAAAATTTTATTAATTCTTATGTCGTAAAAGTATTTGAAAAACATTGCATTGCTGGAGATTTAGGATTCATATCTATAAAACAATCTAGTTTTAATAATTTAGATGAAGAAATTCAATTAAGATTGATAAATTACATTATAAGATATGTCAAAAATGAACCATTGACATACCCAATTAGATTAGAAAGTCTTAAGGTTGTATTAGCAAATCTACAAAAAGTTGATGATAAAAAATTTACTTTGTCTAATTGTGAAATATTACTTCACAAAAATAGTATATATTTTTATAGGGAACCAAAATTTATAGAATCAAGAAAGCAATTATTGATTGGTAATAATTTGTGGGATAAGAGCTATCAAATTTCAATTAATTCTGAAGGCTTTGAGATTTCCAAATTAACAAAAGAGTTTTGGCATAAAATTAGACCAAAAAATTTCATCCACAAAGTACCAGGAGATATAGTATTCTCTACTCCAATAATATTTTCGGAAATTAAGGGGGTATATATATTGCCATTGAGCAATATAGTGAGTTCATTAAACAATTCAAAATTAAATATCAAAATCAAAGTTACTCACATATTATCCAAATCTTCTTTTGAAATTTGTTGTTAAAAGCAGTAGAATATAATATCAACATGGTAAAAATCTATTATAGAAGTGCAGGGGCAAAAACAAATACAAAAGCTATCTCAAAAGATGGTTTTATCCAGAAATATGCAACAATCTATAAATATTCTTAGTATGCAGACAATTGATCTTAAAAATTTTATAGAAAAAGAAATTATAGAAAATCCGTTTTTAGAAATGGATGATAGTATGAATTTTGATAATAATTCTATTAATGATAGATTAACTAGTTGTGAACAATCAGGGAAGGATAATAATTTTAACCAAGAGGAGTTGCTTTCTAAATTAGTTGAAAAAGCATTAACTTTAAAAGAGCATGTTATTTCTCAGATAAATTTAAGTTTTCAAAAAGATGAGGATAAGTCAATCGCCTATTATGTTACTGATATGCTTGATGAAAATGGATATCTCAGAAAACCCGAACAAACCATTGCCGAGGAATTAAAAATTCCATTTAAAAAATTTGATACGGTAATTAAAACATTAAAAACCTTTGATCCATCGGGTGTATTTTCAAAAAATTTAGAAGAATGTTTGAAAATACAGGCTATCGAAAAAAAAATATATAATGCAAAATTCCAAAAACTTTTAGATAACCTAGATTTACTTGCTAAGTTGGATTTTAAATCCTTAAAAAAAGCTTGTAAACTCAAGGAGGAGGATTTAAAAATCTTAATTTCAGAGCTTAAAAAGCTAAATCCCAAGCCTGGTAGAGATTTTATAACTAATGGTGTTCAAATTGCCATACCAGAAATTATGATTAAAGGAGATAAAGAGCATGGATTTTACCCGATTTTAAATGACAATGCGATTCCGAATTGTTTTTATCAAAATTATATTAATAATAAAAATTTAAGTTCTGACGAAAAAGAATTTTGTTCAAAAAATAAAAAAAACGGCGATTGAAATAATTAGTGCACTAAATAAAAGGCAAAAATTACTGTTAAATGTTGCTGAAAAAATATTAAAATTCCAGTATGAATTTTTTGCAAATGGAGTGAATTTTTTAAAACCTTTGGTCATTACAGATATAGCTAAAAAGCTTGAAGTAAATGAAAGTACTATAAGTAGAATAGGTAATAAATTTATTGAAACACCACATGGTGTATTTGAAATAAAATTTTTCTTTTCTTCAAAAATTAAAGCGGAATTTACAGAAAGTCATCATTCTAGCACTTCAGTAAAAAATAAAATTAAAGATGTTGTTTTAAATGAAGAAAAGAACAATATATTGTCCGATCAAGCTATAAGTGGTATATTGAGTGAGCATCATAATATTTCAATTTCACGAAGAACTGTGACTAAATATAGAGAGGCTATAAAAATTCCATCATCAGCAATTAGAAAAAGATTAAGTAAAATGAATTTAGAACAATGAAGAAAATTTTATGGGATATAAATGAAATAGGTAAGGCATTAAATTGGACTGCAAAGTCTGAATTTATAATTCCAATTACTGGGGTTTCAATAGATTCAAGAACCATTGAAAAGGGAGACATGTTTTTTGCATTGTCAGGTGAAAATTTTAATGGAAATGATTTTATTGATGATGCAATACAAAAAGGAGCTAGTGTATGTATCTCAGATGATATCAAGAGGGTGAATTCGTCAAATGTTAAAAAGGTGATACAAGTTGAAAATGTTTTAAACGCTTTAAATTCTCTTGCAATATATAGGAGGAAATCTTTAAAGGGTATAGTGATTGGAATAACAGGCAGCCTTGGAAAAACAAGTACTAAAGAGATGTTTAAGCTAGCACTTTCTTCATGTGGAAGGATATTTGCAACAAAAAAGAATTTGAACAATCATTATGGAGTACCTCTGTCATTAATTAGCTGTCCTAAAGATGTTGATTTTTGTATATTAGAATTAGGAATGAGTGCCAAGGGAGAGATTGCAAATCTTACTAAAATATCCAAACCTAATATAGCTATTATTACTAATATATATCCTGTGCATTTGGAATTTTTTGATTCTACTGAGGAAATTGCTTACGCAAAATCAGAAATTTTTGAAAATATGACGCAGCCTGGTTTTGGGATAATAAATAGTAATTCTAATCACTTTGATGTCCAAAATAATCAAGCTAAAAAATATGAAGTCGAAATGCATACATTTGGCAAAGACGCAGATGCAAATTGCTATATAAAAAGCATAGATAGGCATGATAAAATCCATAAAACAGCTTATATCAATTGTTACAATAAAAACTATGAGCAAAAGTTTGATGTTAATGTTGGAGAGCATTTAATATTTAATTCATTAGCAATATTTATTTGTGCTATTTCCTTAAATCTTAACTTAAGTTCTATACAAAAATCGCTTGAAAATTTTAAACCTCAATCTGGTAGAGGAGAGGTGATTAATTTGAAAAATAATATTAAACTAGTGGATGAGTCCTATAACTCGAGTCCTGAGGCAGTTGCTTCTGCATTGCAAAATTTAAAATCACTAAAAACTAATAGCTCTCGGATTATTGCTATACTTGGAGATATGAAAGAGTTGGGAGAGAAAGAGATAGATTTTCACAAAAATATTGAGCTTGATGGAGTTGATGAAATTTTTTGCGTAGGTAAATTAATGGAAAGCCTGTATAGCAATTCCGATCAAGTTATCAGAGGGGCGTATACTGAAAATTCTACTCAGATGGCTGAAATTATTACTGACTATATAAGAGAAGATGATATAATACTAATTAAAGGATCTTTTAGTATGAACATGAAATTGATTGTTGATAAAATTAAAAAAGAGTTTAAGCAATGAAGAAGGATATAATTTCAATTACAAATTCTGCAGCAGATCACATTAGGGAGCTACTTGAAAAAGACAGCAAAAAGCCAATTGGTATTGGTATTAATGTCGAGACTGGCGGTTGTTCAGGCAGTAAATATAAGTTTGAATATATTTATCAGAAAAAGGATCTTGATGAAGAAGTGAACGATAAGGGGGTGAGAGTTTTTATTAATCCAAGTGCTGTATTGAAAATTTTTGGAACAAAACTTGATTATTTAGATGAAAAGATTCAATCGGGCTTTGTCTTTGTTAATCCTAATGAAAAGGGTAAATGTGGTTGTGGTGAATCTGTGTTGTTATAATAATTGTTTGCATTAATGCCACCTTAATTGTTGAGAAAGTTTTAAAAAGCTTTACAATTCCATTTATCTATGTAGGTTATTTGGGTATATAATTTTTGGGAATAGATTATTATGTCATATAGCAACAATAAACTCACAAGGTATCAAAAAGAGGCGGTAGCTATAATATCGTTAGGGACGTTTTTGGAGTACTTTGATTTAATGATTTATGTTCATATGTCGGTTCTTCTTAACGATCTATTTTTTCCAAAAACAGACCCCACGGTCGCTAAGCTAATAGGTGCAACAGCTTTTTGTTTAACATACGTATTAAGACCAGTTGCAGGAATAGTAATTGGTAGAATTGGTGATATAGTAGGAAGAAAATTCACGATAATAATTACTACTTCCATAATGGCGATATCATGTCTAATCATGGCGACGCTCCCGACGTATGCTGAGGTAGGGATATATGCAACACTAGGTGTTATGTTATGTAGAATGCTGCAGGGATTTTCCTCAATGGGTGAATTGATGGGGGCACAACTCTATTTAACAGAAATATTAAAGCCAGCGCACAGAAGTGTAGCGTCTGGTATAGCGGTTTTTGGTGCAAGGATAGGTGAATTTGCAGCTTTAGGAGTGGCTTCATTTGCATTGTCAATGAATTATAATTGGAGATTGGCATTTTGGATTGGTGCAGTAATAGCCTTTGTTGGTTTTTTTGCAAGAATAAGATTGAGGGAAACACCTGAGTTTACGAATTATCAACAGAGAATGAAAAATAAGGGGTTGTCTGATGAGTTAAGTTATGAAATAAAGGACAAACATAGTGAAAAAACAGATAAAAAAACTCTACTCGCCTTTGCATTTACCGAATTTCATATTCCAATGTGTTTTTATATAACATATATTTTTCTTGGTAATTTTATGAAAGAGAATTTAGGTATGTCATCAATACAAGTGATTAATCATAATTTGAAAATTTCTATTATATTGGCTATATGTGTTCTTGTTATTGCACTTCTTTCAAGAAAAATTCACCCGATAAAAATTGCTATTGTCACAGCTTTGTTTTTTAGTATTTCATTACCATTTATTCCATATTGGCTCAATAATATTACGACCCCCCTGATGGTATTTTATTTGCAGATAGTAATTTATTCTTTTGGTTTATCAACCTGTGGAACTTTGGATGCAATACAGTATAAATACTTTCCAGTGCAAAAACGTTTTCAGTCCATTGCCATAACATTTGGTATAGCAAATCCATTGTCTTTTGCGATAGTTTCTTTTGGGTTAATACCACTTGTGAGTTATCTTGGCAGTTATGCTCTGTGGGTGATATTGATACCAGCTGTTATAGGTTATTGGTGGGCAATTAATTATTATAAAAAGTTAGAGATTAAAACGGGCAGATATCACGATTACCCAAATGAAGATTTCCCACATAAGGATACAGCGGGGAAAATGGAAGATAATGAATATGAAAATTTGGAGGATGAATATGAAGCATTCAGTCATAGATGTGAATACTCAACAAATTTAATGAATAAGTTGGATGAATTTAGCAAGGAAGATAATGTGAAGCTAAATATGAAGCTGATAGGAAAAGCAATTACGTTTGCTAAGAAATGGCATGGCACACAGATGAGGAAAACAGGAGATCATCCATTTTATTGGCACCCTCTTAAGGTGGCTGAGATGGTGGCAGAACGTTATTGCAAAACGGATGTGATAGTTGCAGCAATACTGCACGATGTAGTGGAGGATTCAGAGTGTACAGTGGAGTTGATAGAGAGTGAGTTTAATGTTCGGATAGCTCAAATAGTAGACAGATTGACAAATAAGATATTTGAAAATGGAAAGCGTATAAAGCTAACACTTGAGGAAACATTAAATAGATTACAAGAAGTTGAAGATATGGAAGCATTGTTGATAAAACAAATGGATAGAGTGCATAATTTGGAAACAATTGAAGGATTGAAGCCAGATAAACAGAAGAAGATGGCAGATGAGAGTAACAATTATTTTGTGAAACTTATTGCAATAATAGGAGATAAACTTGGTATACATGGCAAAGTCAATCTTGAAAATAAGATGTTCCAGTACTGTGGTGATGTTTTGAAGAAAAAAATTAATAAAGATTGAATTATTTATTGACAAATAGATTTAGTTGCATACTATCGCTCGTTAGGTAAAAAATAAAACAGGTAACAAATGATAGCGAATCCATTAACGCCCTCGGGCTTCTACGATCAAACTGATCTAGTTGTATCAGCTTCAAGCTTTCAAAAGACCTTAAACTTATTAAGGTCTTTTTTTTTGGGCAAAAATTATATAGAAGCTCATACTCAAAGTAGATTAAGTATTCTTGCAGCATGTGAGGATCCAACAACAATTCAAACTTTTCATTATCAAGGGCAAGATTGGCCACTGCCACAAACTGGTCAAATGTGGTTAGAATATGAACTACTTAGCAAGCCAGATGCTGCTGGTTATTTTTGTTTATCGACTTCTTACAGGAGCGAGAAAAACCCAATACCTGGTAGGCATAAAACAATTTTCCCAATGTTTGAGTTTGAATCTCCTGGTAATTTTGAAGATTTAAAAAAGATGCTAAGAGAGTTAGTTGCTTTTTTAGGGATTCAAGATATTGATAAAATTCCTGAAAAAAAGTATTTAGATATGGCAAGAAAATATGGAACTAGTGAAATTGAAAATGAGCATGAAGCAAAAATGTTGGAAGAATTTGGTCCTGCTATTTTACTCACAAATTTCCCACTTTCCACAAGTCCTTTTTGGAATATGCAAATGGTTGGAGATATTGCTAACAAAATTGATGTTATCATTGAAGGTCAAGAAACCATAGGAAGTGCTGAAAGATCAAATGATCCAGAAGATATGTATGAAAAATTTCATACTATAAGTAATGGTGAATATGCAAAATTATTATACGCAAAATTTGGTGAAGAGAGAATAAAATATGAACTAAATAGCTTTTTAAAATTAAAATTTTTCCCAAGATTTGGTGGAGGAATTGGTATGACAAGGTTAATACGAGCTTTAGAAATTCATAATATTATATAAGCCGGTAGCTATGTCATTAATTTTATCACTTGATCTTAAAAATCTAACAAAAGCAAACGAAGTAATTAATAAAACCTACAAATATTTAGGTTTTATAAAAATTGGGCATATAGCAATTTCAAATTTTGATATAAAACAATTAAAAACTTTTGGTGTTCCTATCATGCTTGATTTGAAATTTTTTGATATTACTTCAACTGTAAAGGAAGCGATATTAGGGTATGCAAAAAATACCAATGATTTGCAAGTTTTTACAATTTCATCGGCATGTCAGGATGAAACAATCAAAATGTCATTGGAGCATTTTTGTAAACCATATTATGTAATGCATTTATCGAGTGATACACTGAACGTTAATAAATCAGCGATAATAAAAAGAGTAGAGCAGATAATTAAGCTAGGAGGTCAAAATTTTATTTGCCCTCCTTTTTTAATTAAGGATTTTAGAGAAAATTTTAAAGATACTATTAATATTGCAACTCCTGGTATAAGGAATGATTATGAAAATAACGATCATTCAACCACTATAAATGCATTAATTGCAAAAAAACTGAACACGAATCATATTATTGTAGGTAGACCGATATACAATTCAAATGAACCAAATAAAATTGCAAAGGAGTATTATGACCAATTTGTTTCAATATAAAAAATTTACACTTCATTCAGGTGGTGTTTCTCATTTTAAAATTGAATGTGATGCAATTATGGAAGAGGATTACAAAACTCTTGCAAAAATTGCATCTAAAAAATTCAAATTTAAACATGTTTATGGCGTACCAAGAGGAGGTATGCCATTTGAAAAAGCATTAAAAGAATACGCCTCAGATGATAATAACAACTTATTAATTGTTGATGATGTGTTAACAACAGGAGGTTCTATGGAAGAAGTAAAACTAAAATTTCAGAATCAAAATTATGATCAAATTTTTGGAATTGTAGTATTTGCAAGAGGAGATTCACCAGACTGGATCCAACCTGTATTTAAGATGCAAGAATTTTTTAAGTAGATGTTTAGTCCTTTGATAATTTCACCTCCATTTGGAAATATTATTAATCTAGATTACGCAACTTCTGTTTGTGGAACTTATACAGCACAAAAAAGAGAGGGTATGTATTTTAGATATCTAAAAACACTTAGACCAGTGTATAAAAATGGAAAAAATGGATGGAGAAACTCCATTGGACTAAAAAATCCTGGTATTGCAAATTTAAATTCATCTAAAGTAAACGGTAAAATACTTTCAATTGCTTTAATGGATCAAAAAGATATATCACTTTTTTTAGTCAAATTGGAAGACTATATTACAAATCAAAAATATAATATTAAAGCTATAGAAATTAATATTAGCTGCCCTAATGCAAAGGTAAATTTGATAACAAATTATGAAATTAACCTCTTGAAAAATTTTGGTTTAGAAATCATAATTAAAATACCGCCAGCAAAATCGTATTTAGATATGATTGATTATTATTCTCAATGTGGAGTGCGGTATTTTCATTTATTTAATTCTTTCCCAACTAAAAGAGGGGGAGTTTCAGGTAAATTAATTCAAAATCTTTATTTAAAATTAATAAAAAAAGCCAAAGATAAATTTGAAAATTCAATAAAAATCATTGGCGGCGGCGGTATCCAATCAATTGAGGATTTGCAAATATATCAACAACAGGGCGCTGATCATTTTTCAATTGCAACATTATTTCTTCATCCATTAAAATTAAATAAGTTTTTAAAGGAGTATAAAAAATGACTATGAATATATTACATTGCAATAATACAGCAAGGTTAGCTAAACAAATATCAGATCAAATTGATTTAAAAGTTATAAATCGTGTAATTGATAAATTTTCTGATGGAGAGTTAAATATAAAAATAAATGATGATTTATATCAAAAAGATGTACTAATAACTCATGAATTATTTCCAAATATTAATGAAAATTTACTACAGTTATTATTTTTAATAAATGCTTCAAAGAAAAGAGGTGCTAAGCGAGTTCATGCAATTATTCCGTATTTTGCATATAGTAGAATGGATCACAAAAAGAATGATCAAGATTTTATTTCGGCTTCTTGTATAGCTTCACTACTAGAGGCTGCGGGTATTGATACATTGATTACTATTGATTTACATTCAAGCCAAATAGAAGGGTTTTTTAGGATACCTGTTAAAAACATAACTATGCTTGAATTATTTCATCCAAATTTCAATAGTTATGATAGGGCAGAAACTGTAATAGTATCTCCAGATATTGGTGGAAAAATTAGAAGTACAGGCATCAGTAGATTTTTAAATGTCCCTCTTGCAGTGATATATAAACAAAGGGATGAGAAAAATAATGTAATGATGAACGGGATAATGGGAAATGTTAAAAATAAGCATTGTATACTAGTGGATGATATTATTGGAAGTGGGCAGACCATCATAAATGCAATAGATATTTTGAAATCCTCAGATGCAAAAAGCATAGAAGTAATTGCTACTCATAATTTAATTGGGAAAGAAAATCCTAATCTAGATAAAATTTTATCAAAAATTAATAAACTCAGCATATCAAATAGTATACAAACAGATTACAAACAACTATATTTATCTGAAATGCAAATAGTCGATATTAGCACACCAATAATTAACTGTATAAAATCGTATTTTTAATTGAGCCACTGATGGAAAAAAACATTATTCAACAAGATTTACATAATCAATTAGCAACAGCTCTTAGAATGCTTTCAATTGAAATGGTGGAGGAAGCTAAATCTGGCCATCCAGGAATGCCAATGGGATTTGCAGATGTTGCTACAATTTTATTTCAACATTTTTTGCGATTTAATCCGCATGATCCAACATGGTTCAATAGAGACAGGTTTATATTATCTGCAGGTCATGGATCAGCTTTGCTTTATAGCTTATTATTTTTAACAGGATATGAAAAATATAAATTATCGGATTTAAAGAAATTTAGGAAGTTTGGTTCTATAACTCCAGGGCACCCAGAATTTGATCCCGAATTAGGTATTGAAACTACAACGGGACCCTTAGGACAAGGTTTGGCAAATGCTGTGGGAATGGCGATATCTGAAAAAAAATTGCAAAGTTCTTTAGACGATGAGATAGATCACAAAATATATGTAGTTGTTGGGGACGGTTGTTTAATGGAGGGTATTTCTCATGAGGCAATGTCTCTTGCTGGTCATTTGGGGTTGAATAATTTGGTGGTGTTATTTGATGATAATAAAATAACAATAGATGGTCCAACATCTCTTGCAACTTCAGACATGACACTTGCTAGAGTTTCTTCTTATAACTGGAATGTAATGTCAATAGATGGGCATAATCCAAATACAATATGGAAGGCTTTAAATTCTGCACAAAAAAGTGATAAGCCAATGTTTATTGCCTGTCGGACAAAAATTGGCTATGGCTCACCTAGTTTTGAAAATTCAGAAGAGGCTCATGGTAAATGTTTAGGTGGTAAAGAAATTGATTTAATTAAAAAGAAATTTAACTGGCAACATGATAAATTTACAATACCTGCTCCAATTTTAAAAATATGGAGAGATTTTTTCAAAAGAAATTTATCTAATTATTCAAATTGGGAAAGAGTTCATAAAAAAACATATCTAGAAAATCAAGCTAAAAATAGAGATTTAGGCAGTGTTCTAAATAAAATTAATGAATTCAAAAAAGAATTAGTTACTTTTAACAATCCTGAAGCAACCAGAAAAAGTTCGAATAAAGTAATCAATGTAATTTGCTCAAATACAGATGGTTGCATTGGTGGTTCAGCTGATTTATCGGGCTCAAATGGAACAAAATCAGCTAATCAAAAAGTTTTTTCAAAAAGTGATTATTCAGGTAACTATATTCATTATGGAGTTAGAGAGCATGCAATGGTTGCGATAATGAATGGCATAAATATACATAGTGAATATATAGTGTATGGCGGCACTTTTTTAGTGTTTTCAGATTATTGCAGACCATCTATTAGGCTAGCGTCCTTGATGAAGTTACCAATAATTTTAGTATTTACGCATGATTCAATTGGTGTTGGAGAAGACGGGCCAACTCATCAACCTATTGAACATCTATCAGCCTTGAGAGTGATCCCAAACTTGAATGTTTACAGACCAGCTGATGCGATTGAAACAACTGAATGTTGGGAAGTAATTTTAAAACAAACCAACACTCCTTCTGCTCTATGCTTGAGTAGACAAAATTTACCTCAGTTAAGAAACAACATTAACATTAATAATACTAAGAATTTAGTAGTATTTGGAGCATATATTTTATATCAATCAAAAGAAGCGCACTCTATATCTATTTTTGCTAGTGGTTCTGAATTATCTATTGCTTTAAATGTCGCAAAAAATTTGGAAAAAAATGGTATTGGAAGCAAGGTTATTTCTGTACCTTGCCAAGAATTATTTTGGCAACAAACCCTTGAATATCAGATGGCTATACTTTGTAATAATACTTTAAAGGTTGCAATAGAAGCAGGTAATGAGCAATCATGGTCTAAAATTATAGGTCCACATGGAGCATTTTTTGGAATGGATGATTTTGGTAAATCAGCTCCAATTGATGATATATATAAATATTTTCAATTAACTGTGGAAAAAATTTCAGGTAAGGTTTTGAAAATTGTCAACCCTACTAATTAGAATTATTTATGCAAAATAATATATCTTTAAAACCAGATTTTTCACATGAGAAAAAAGTTGGAGGGATAATACTGGGCATAGATGAAGTTGGTAGGGGATGCGTTGCTGGACCTGTGGTCGTTGCAGGAGTAATTTTAAATGATAATATTGATATTTCTCATATAAATGATTCAAAAAAACTTAGTGCAACTAAGAGGGAAAAAATTTTTAATTCTTTGAGAGATAATTGTCACTATTTGATAGAATCCAGCAGTGTTGAAGAAATAGAGGAAATAAATATTTTGCAAGCTTCATTATTGGCAATGAGAAGAGTTATAAATAATATAGAGCATAAATTTGATCATGTTTTTGTTGATGGCAATATTAGTCCAGATAAGTCAATGAACAATATAAGCACTATTGTAGGCGGAGATAATAAATCATTATCAATTGCGGCAGCATCAATATTTGCAAAAGTAGCTCGGGATAGGCTTATGGATAAGTTGAATGAGGATTATCCAGAGTATCTATGGAAACAAAACAAAGGATATTGTACAAAGCAACATATTGATGCAATTAGAAAATTTGGCATAACACCTCATCACAGAAAAAGTTTTTTGAAAAAAATAATTAGCTGATAAATGATGAAAATTTCCAAAAAAATATACTTATTAGGGGCTTTAGTTATATTATTGAAGATTTTTATTGCTTCATATTTATATATAAATCTTTTTAGCAAAAAGAATATGGAAGATAGGGTGATAATAATTCCAAAAGCTTGCACTATAAAATGTACCTCAAGTATCCTTTTAAATGCAAATATCATACAGGAAAAGTTCTTTTTTATCTCATATGCTAGAATTTTTGAATTATTCAGAAAAAAGATTGTTGCAGGAGAATATAAAGTACCAAAGGGTATAAATTTTGTAGAAATATTTAATAAAATTACAAAAGGTCAAGTAGTAACTCATCAAGTAACACTTCCTGAAGGATTAACAAATTTTCAAATTATTGAAATTTTAAAAAACCAATATGGTGTTATTGATGATAATATTCAATTAAAACTATACGAGGAGGGAGAGCTTTATCCAAACACCTATAATTATTTTTATGGCACAAAAATAAGTGATTTATTGCACATAATGCATTTGAAGATGAGGGGTATTATTGCAGAAGAATGGGATAAAAGAGATATTGAAAATACAAAGGGATTAAAAACTTCACTTGATGCTTTGACCTTAGCTTCAATAGTTGAAAAAGAAGCAAAATTTGATGATGAAAAACCACATATTGCCAGTGTGTATTTAAATAGATTAAAGAGAAGGATTCCTTTGCAGGCTGATCCAACAGTTGTATACGGTATTTCAAAATGGGATAATTTTAATAGAAAAGTGACATATGACGATTTAAAATTTGAGTCTCCTTACAATACTTATCTACACTCAGGATTGCCTCCAACACCAATATGCAATCCCAGTAAATCTTCAATATTAGCTGTGCTTCATCCAATTCAAACAAGTGATATATATTTTGTAGCTGATGGTTCTGGCAAACATATCTTTACCAACAGCTATAAACAACACTTAAAAAACATTAAAAAAATTAGGGGCTAATATTAATAATTATGAGAATAATTGCTGGAAAATATAAAAATAAAAAAATTATAAGCAATATAAAAGGTATATCTACAACTATTAAACCCACAACCTCTAAGATTAGAGAATCTGTGTTCAATATAATAAATAACTATTTTGCAAAATATGATCTTATAACTGAGGAATCTTCATTTTTAGATTTATGTTGTGGAACAGGAGCTATAGGCATTGAAGCAATTTCTAGAGGATTTAAACAAGTGTATTTTTTGGATAATAATTATGAGAGCTTAGCCATTACAAAACGTAATTTAATAAGTTTAGAAAAGGATGATCATAATTGGAGAGTCATCAGATCAAGTATTGCAAATTTACAAATAACAGAGGAAATATTGTTTGATGTGGTATACTTAGATCCTCCATACAATGTGCGTATTACAAATGAGAAACTAGAGGCTATTAGTGATTTTATACATTCAAATTCACTAATATTAATCGAAACGCCCAGAGAAATTTCTGCACTAATATTAGTCAATTATGAAGTTATTTCTATTAAGCATTATGGGAATTGTGTGATTTCTGTTCTCAAGTTGAAGAATAATTTATAGCTTGAAAAGCTGATTTCAGAAATACATAATCCTTATATTATATGGTAATTATAGCGCGGTAAATTTTCTGATATAAACGTAATTTGCTACAGGAGCTTCATGTTTATTTTTATAATCTAAATCAAAAAATTATCATGAGAAAAATTCATTTAGGTATGCTTTTTAGTTATATACTTCACATCCAATTTTTAATAGTAGACGAATAACATTTGCAGCTCTATGAATTGGAAGAGTTAATATTTTGCTCATCATCTTATCTTGATAAATATCGCTCGAACCAGTTTCTTTGCTGATAACTTTAAAATCATTCATAGCTTGTATTTTATCAATTTTAATTTCTTCTCTATTTTCAGATAATATTTTTAATGTTATTTCTACACCTTTTAATTTATTATCTTCCCGTACTTTATCAGAAATTTTGCTATTATTTTTATAGTTCTTCAAATTATTAGAGTATTTATAAAATTCTAATAGAAGTTCATCAGACGCGTTGGGTATTGTAGTGCATACCAATTTATATACAGTCTTATTTTTTAATGGATTATTATTGTCATCAAATTTTGCATTTTTCGTTACATTTGTATTGCAGCCTACTAAGCAAATGCATATTAATGCAAGTAAAATTCTTATCATAATTGTTACTTATAAAATAAATAATAAATTTTTCTGTGGTCATCTTAGCATAAGATAATAGTTAATTAAATCAGTTTAATTCAATCGATATATAAAAGTTACTATTTTTTCTCGAAATTAGAATAACAGCTGTTGCCTCATCCTTTTTTGATTTTAATTTAATATTTGTGAGTAAGGTTCTAAATTGCTTAGCAGATGTAACTTCATCCTGATTAATGCTACTTATAACATCTCCAACTTTTAATCCTTTCCTATAAGCATCACAATTTTTATCAACCTTTGTTACTAAAACCCCAGTAACATCATCATTTACTGCATAACTTTTTCGTATGTCCTTAGTAATATTTACCACACCAATTCCATGATAAGATGTTTCCACTGCAACATCTTCCTCATCTTTATTGAAGGGGTCTTTTTTAGGAATTTCTAACGTTACATTCAGATTTATTGTTTTACCCTTCCGAATAATTTCAACCGGTATCTTGGTATTCAGTGGAGAATCTGCAACAGTTCTAGGAAATTGATTAATATTATTAAGTACCGTACCATTAAATTTAATTATTATATCTCCAATATTAATGCCTGCTTTTTCAGCAGGACTATCTTTCATTATGTTTGACACAATAGCTCCGTTAGAGTTATCAAGATTAAATCCTTTGGCCATATCCTCTGTTATAGGTTGAAACGTGATGCCCAACCAAGGACGTTCAATTTTCCCATCTTTCAATAATTTGGTAATAATTGATTTTGCAGTGCTAGATGGTATTGCAAAACCAATACCAACATTCCCCCCGCTAGGTGAAACAATCGCACTATTTACCCCTATTACTTCTCCATCCATATTAAACATTGGACCACCTGAATTACCTTTGTTAATTGATGCATCAGTTTGAATAAATTCTTCATAAAATTGACCACCTAGATGCCTACCTTTGGCTGATATTATTCCAGATGTTACGGTTCCCCCAAATCCAAATGCATTACCAATTGCAATAACCTGTTCTCCCACTCTAATTTTGTCTGAATCTCCAAATTTAACAAAAGGGATTGAACTTTTTGCATCAATTTTTAATACTGCTAAATCTGTTTTTTTATCCCTCCCAATAACTTTAGCCTTATAAATCTTGTTTTCATCGTCTCCAATTGTAACATTGATTTCCTGTGCATTTTCAATAACGTGATTATTTGTAACGATATGTCCCTTGTCATCAATCAAAAATCCAGATCCTAATGAAACAATTTTTGATGGTTTATTTGAGCCTGTACTTTTATTAAATTCTTCAAAAAATTTAAAAAATTCTTCCGGCATTTCTGAAAATGGGAGATTTTTATTACCATTTTCAACCAATTGAGTTGTGGATATATTTACAATAGCTGGGCTTAATTTTTCAACTACATCTGCAATTGAAGAGTTATTATTGCACTGATTAGCGAATGCAGGAATATTAAAACACAGAAAAATACCAATGATTATCTTAACGGTTACTCTGCTTGTATCAAATAAAAACATAACTTTATACTCAAACGATGATTATTTACTTTAATAATTTAATTAATAATATAGTTTTACTAACATAGAACTTAATTAAGTGAATATGCAATCAATTTCAAGTTTAAAATTTCTAAAGCCATATTTAAATCAGCAAAAATTGAAGTTAATAATTATGTTTTTAGCACTAATTGTCACTTCTTCCTCTGTTTTGATTTTTAGTAAATACCTTAGTTATATAATTGATCACTTTTTTTCTAACTCAATGAATCCAGATTTCTTACAATTTTTTTTATATCAAAATTTATTGATAATAATTTTGGCTATCGGAACAGCAATGAGGTATTATTTTACGACTTCCATTGGAGAAAATATTGTGCTTAGCATAAAAAAAGACTTATTTAGTCACTTGTTAAGTCTATCACCAAGTTTTTTTGAAACTGAAAAAACAGGAAGTATAATATCTCAAATTCAAAATGATACTCACATAATTCAAAATTTAATAGGAAGCAATATTTCAGTTGCACTGAGAAATTTAATTATGTTTTTGGGTGGAATTATAATGTTATTATTAATGAGTTCAAAACTAACTCTTTTTATCGCAATTTTAATCCCAATTATTATTATACCGATTATTATATTTGGGAAAAAAATCAAAAAATTATCTAAAGAAAGTCAAAAACAACAAGGATTATTAACCTCATTATCTGAAGAATCCATAAATTCAATTAAAACAATTCAATCATATTCTGCTGAAGAATATGAAAGAAAAAGATTTCATTCTTCTCTAAAAACCAGTTTGCAAACTTCATTGGGCTTAGCTAGGCATAAATCAATGTTAATTTTTGTAGTTATTTTTTTGATATTTTGTGGAGTTGGCTTGATACTATGGTATGGAGGTTACGACGTTGTTAGCGGTGAAATGACAATAGGAGAACTATCATCATTTATATTTCTTGCTGTTATTTGTGCTGGATCAATCGGCGGTCTATCCGAAACTTTTGGTGAAATTATAAAATCTGCTGCGGCTTGTGAAAGGGCTGCTGAGTTTTTAAATTTATCACCTGAAATTAAGTGTTCAGAAAATTCAATAAATATTGATAAAGAGCTATTAAAATCTCTTCATTTCAAAGATGTGAATTTTGCATATCCATCTAAGAAAAATTCTTTAGTGCTAAAAAATTTAAATTTTAAAATTAGTGTAAATGAAAAAATTGCAATTGTTGGAAAATCTGGAGCAGGTAAATCAACAATATTAGAATCAATTATAAGATTTTATGATATTAATTCTGGAGATATTTTATTTAATAAGCATTCTATCAGTAGTATAGCTATAAATAGCCTGAGAAATAAAATAGCATATATTCCACAAGATCCAGTGATTTTTTCCTCGACTATTTATGAAAATATTTTATTTGGAAATTTCAAATCAAGCTATGATCAAGTGCTCAAAGCAGCAAAATTAGCAGCAGTTGATGAATTTGCAAACAATCTGCCTGAAGGGTATAATACATTTATTGGCCAAAAGGGTGTGAGGCTTTCTGGGGGGCAAAAGCAAAGGATTGCACTTGCTAGAGCAATCTTGAAAGATCCAGAAATTTTATTATTAGATGAAGCAACATCGGCACTTGATTACAAAAATGAAAAGCTTATTCAAGATGCGATAAATAATGTATCAAAAGGTAAAATAACCATTACGATTGCTCACAGATTATCCACTGTTGTTAATTCAGACAGAATATTAGTTTTAGATAAGGGCGCATTAATAGAGCAAGGAACGCATCAAGAATTGATTGATAAGCAGGGTTTTTACTACACTCTGGTCAATAGCCAAGTTGATTTGATGAGTTAGGTAACTGTCACCATAATATTACTTGCCAAAGCTATAGTAAATATATCGATATCTTAATATCTATTCATAGAGCTGTCTGCACTTTTAGATCTATTATTTTGTTTGTCTACATGCGTGCGCTTATTTGATTCTTTCATCTCACCAGAGAATGATCGTTTTTTATTGTTATTTTCTTCTTTCATGCTGGATGATTTATCCACATCATCAACCTTATTCACTTTTTTAACAACATCATAAAGTAACTCATTAATATTCTCTTTTTTAGAGCACAAAGCTTCTTGTAAAAACTTTTTTAAATGTTCTTGATTTAATCCATCTACTCCTTGTAATCCCCATCCATCTTGATTTTTATCAAATCTTTCCATGACCACCTTTTCCATCTCTTCATATATTTTTACTTCATTTATCCTAGTTTCAATGTTTTGTAAAAACTGACTACCCTTACCTTTATTATCTTCATATTTGTTCACGTACTCCTCGTCCTTAGCAATAATAATTCTCATTCCATCATGATATTTAGGAAGAGTGTCTCCATCCATAAGCTTTTTTTTCGCCAACTCGGATACTATGTAATATGTAGAATCATCCTTTGATTTAACTATGTTGATTTGTTCTTCATCTGTTATATCTACACTAGCATGTTTAAATTCTTCCTTTCGGCCTCCCCTAGCAGACTCAAGCACATTACCCTTTACCTCATCAATCTTCTTTTGAAGGTCATCTTCATTTAGATTTGGACATGTGTATTTACAATAACTCTTTATGTACTCCTCAAAATTTGCATCACCTGTTTTAACTTTAATATAATATTTTGGACCTCCAAAAGCTGAATATAAATCTGCATTTCCCGATGTATCATGACTTCCTTTGCCAGGGGCAAATCCTTCTAAGCCAATGCCAAAAGCCGAATAGTTATCAGTATATGTAGAATTGATATACATATGACCACGATTACCATCAGTCACCAACGCATTCTTATCATAGCTAGCAAAATCAATGCCAAAGTGGTTTGAAGATTTGCTTGTGATAACTTTTTGTGCCACATTCTTCCCTTCAGTCAGAGGTGCTAATTTTACTTCTGATGCTCTCCTATCTACCTCTTTCACTCCATGTGTTGCTGCTAAACGTGAATAAAGTCCATTGAGTTTTATATCCTCCGCGCTATATGTGTGATAAGAAACAAGTGAAGCCATCTTTAAAGTCGTTCCTATCAAAGTTCCAGTTTGTTCCTTAGAATTTCCTAAGTTGCTAAACCTATTTTTAGCATTTTTAGTATTTGTAACAATATCTAGTAATAAATCATTATATTTTTCCATACCACTCTTTGCAAAATTCTTTATATAAAAAAACACGCCTTCACGTTCTTTAGAAACATTAGAATCTTTTGGCATTGAGAAATAAATTCTGCCTGAATGCCCACCTAATATATTGTCAACTCCAATACTTGCATCACTAATTTTTGATGTATACTCAACTATTTGACCTTTCTCCGCATCCCATTTTATTCCTGAAAAAACACCATTAGCATCTATTCCATCTTGAACAATATTTCTTATTCTTAGTAGGGTGAAAGCTTGATGTCTAAGGTCACCACTTAAACTTTGATCAAAAGCAATTTTTACAACATTGTCCCATTCTACATTATCGTTTTTAAGATTGTACTCAAAACCTACATTATCTTTTTTCATGATTTGTACCCCACTTGTAATTAAGTTAATAGTCTTATCTTGATTATATCTACTTTATGTTACAATTAGGTTAACGAATTATACTTTTGACAAAAAAAATTGAATTTTATTGTTATATAGAGAATCTAGTTATGTTTTGATATGCTTTTAAAGCTAAGTTTCTGGATTCTTTTAGATCAACGATTGGATATGGATAATTTATTCCAAGTATCACTCCAGCCTTGTCTAAAATTGATTTATGTGCTTTCCAAGGACAAAATAAATACTTATTTGGCAAATTTTCTAATTCAGGCAAATATCTTTTTGTATATTTTTCATCTGTATCAAATTTTTCTCCTTGTATAATAGGGTTGAAAATTCTGAAATATGGAGCTGCATCTGTTCCACATCCTGCGACCCATTGCCATCCAAAGCTGTTGCTAGCAAGATCCGCATCAACTAAACAATCCCAAAACCATTCTGCACCATAATGCCAGTGTAGTAATAAATTTTTTACTAAAAATGAGCCAACTATCATTCTGACTCTATTGTGAATATAACCAGTTTCCCAAAGTTGTCTCATGCCAGCATCAACAATTGGATAACCTGTTTTTCCTTTTTTCCAAGCCTCGAAATATGATTTATTATTTTGCCAAGAAAATGTATCAAATTTTTTCTGCAAGTTTTTTTCAGGCATGTGAGGAAAATGATGCAGTAAATAATATGAAAATTCTCTCCATCTCAATTCGGATAAAAAATGATTGGTATTTTCTTCCTTCTTTATAGTTTTTTATACCGTTTTTAATAAATGATTTTAATGTATCTAGCGCATTTTTTTCTCCTATTTTCCAATATTTTCTAATTTTTTGCCCCAATTATTTTTGGGAAGCAGATTTAGAATAGATACAGAATTATCATTAGATTGCTGAAAAATAAGTTGGAGATTTTTAGGTATTGATAATGATTTTCTTGGGCTAATACCTCCTACTAAACATCCATTTTTATAAAAAGGTGTAAATAACTTATATGGTGTGTCATCTTTTTTTAATATATTCCAGGGTTCCCATAATAATGAGGAATTATATGTATTAACTTCTATTCCTCTTGCCAAAAGAATTTTTCTTAAATCTTTATCTCTTTTAATTTGCCATGGCTCATAGCATCGATTCCAATTAACTGTAGTTACCTTACATTTATCAAGTAATTTAATAAAATTTCTTTAGGATCTCCAATGTAGTAATTTAGCTTTCCACCCAAAGATTTTTGCAATGACAATAATGAGTGATATAGCCACCATTTACTAGCACTTCCCAGTTGATATTTTTGGGTACTTACATTGTCTAATATAAAAATAGGAATAACCTCTCCTTCTTCTGAGGCATTATAAAGTGAGGGATTGTCATGCAATCTTAAATCTTGTCTGAACCAATGTATTGTTATTTTTTTGCTCATATATAGGTGGCTATATTATTTATCAATTTGGTAGATAATTATATAATTGGCGTCCATTTTTTTTCAACCACAATCTTGACTCTTTATAATTTGGGTCGATTTTTTCAACTAGGTTCCAAAATTTATCACTGTGATTCATTTCTTTTAAATGACAAATCTCATGAACAACCAAATATTTTAGGACATTTTTTGGTGCAAATATAATTCTCCAATTGAAGTTTAAATTTTTTAATGAGGAGCAACTTCCCCATTTAGTTCGGAGTTCTTTTATTAAAATTTTATTATATTTAAAATGGTGTTGCTCGGCATATAAAGTGCATAAAGTATTTATTTCAGCTGTCAAAATATTCTTAAGAAATAATTTTAATGTATTTTTTAAATCACATTTTTTCGAGTTAACAATAAGCTGGTTATTTTTTATAAACACACTGGTGTACATAGTAGTTTCAGTATGAATGAGTTCATGAGGTTGACCAAAAATTGGATATTTATTGTGAATAAATTTAGGATCAATAAAATTGGAAGATATGTTTTTTAATTTATCCTTAATCCATTTTTCTTTGTTTATCAAAAATTTATAACCAAATTTTTCTGGAACTCCTAAAGGCAAAACCAACTCCACGTGTTGGTTTATTATTCTTATGGCCATATTTTTCGCCTTGGTGCTTTTTCTGATTTTTATATTATATTGCTCGGTCAGATTGGTAATTTTATTCATTAAGCAAAGCAACTTTCTTTAAGTAATGCATCTTATCATACTTCCTCAAAAATCAAAACCTAAGTAGATTATCAATTATAAAAGTTGCAGTAAAAAAGTATGTCATTTGAAATTTTTGGTAATTCATTAAGTTTTAAAATAGGTAAATTATTTGGAAGTATTTTAAATAAGAAATTCTCAAAAAATAAAATTTTTTTAAGCACTGAAGGCAGAAGGCTAGAAGAAATCAATGTACAAACAGTGAAATATGGGAAGGAGATACCAATTGTATATGGAAATGTAAAATTAGCGGGGAATATAATATGGGACTCTGGTTTGAGGGAATTAAAAAATATTGTCACCAAAAGTCACAATACCTCAAATCAAAACTCTGAATATTCCTATACTAAATATGAATATAAAATTTCACTTGCAATAGCCCTTTGTGAAGGAGAAATACAGGATGTCGCAAGGATTTGGATAAATAACATCATCGTAGATAAAAGTTTATATAATATTCGAATTTATAATGGTTCGGAGGATCAGTTGCCTGACTCTCATATCGAGAAAGTTGAGGGCAATGGTAGGGCGTGTGCGTTTAGGGGGATTGCATATGTTGTGTTTGAGGATTTTTCGATTAGCAAATTCATAAACAAAATACCAAAATTTAATTTTGAAGTTATAAGAAATAATAATATCCATAATCCCAATAGTCTGCAAAATTTGATAAATTCGGTGGTTATAATACCAGGAAGCGGTGAGTATGTTTATGATACACTTATACAGAAAAAGGGGTATTACAAAAATGAACAGCATGAGTATGTAGAAATAAATATAAACAACAATACAGATGACAAGCAAAGTGATGCTGTTGTTTCGTTAAATCAGTTGAAATCAACATTACCTAATCTAAAGTGGGCAGCACCTGTTATAAATTGGTATGCAACTGATTTAAATGCAGGACTTTGTAGGATATTACCAGGTGTTGAATATAAAGGTGGTAAAACAAAAGTAACTCCTGATGAATGGCAAGTCTCAAGTTATAATCGAAACAATGCATATTTAATTTCTCAAAAAAACAACCAGCCAATTTATGGTGGTACAATCAATGATATGAGCATTGTGAGATTTTTGGAGGAATTGAAGAGAAGGGGATATTCAGTTATGTTTTATCCAATGGTGTTGGTGGATAAGCATGATAAGCCATGGAGGGGGAGGATATATGCGAACAATGAAAGTGATATAAATAATTTCTTTGATGGAGATAAGGGTTATAATCAGTTCATTTTGCATTATGCTAGGCTTGTTAAGGGAAAGGTAGATGCTTTTTTGATTGGTTCTGAAATGATAGGGCTTACAAAATTTAAACCTATTGATGGCAAATTTCCAGCAGTTGAAAAATTAATTGAGTTGGCTAAACAGGTGAAGGAGATTTTAGTTGAAAATGTCAAAATATCATATAGTGCAGATTGGAGCGAATATCATCACACCGATGGTGGGTGGTATAATTTGGATAAATTATGGGCATCGGAAGACATTGATTTCATAGGGATTGACGCATACTTTCCTCTAACAAATAATAATAAAACAACTTATGACCTCCAAGAGGTAGCTGATGGTTGGGAATCTGGAGAAGGATATGAGTATTATCTTGATGGAAACGGAAAAAGGCAACCACTTGACATTCAATATGCATGGAAAAATATTAAGTGGTGGTGGGAGAATCAACATATAAATCCAGATGGCAATCAAACGGATTGGAGCCCTAAGTCCAAGAAAATATGGTTTACTGAAATAGGATTTCCATCGATAGATTGTGCCACCAATCAACCAAATGTTTTTTATGATCCGAGCAGCTCTGAGTCCAATGTTCCAAAATACTCAAAGGGAAAGGTGGATTTTCAGGCGCAAACAATAGGCTTGCTTGGAACAGAGATGAAGTGGAAAGATTCAGCCATGATTGAAAATAAATTCATCTGGGCATGGGACGCAAGACCATACCCAAGTTGGCCAGATAGAAAAGATGTCTGGGCTGATGGCGATTGCTGGACGAAAGGACATTGGATACAAGGTAAATTTTTTCAATCCAATTTGAATGCGGTATTGCTTGATATATGCAAAAAAGCAAATTTGGCGCCAAATCAAATTGATGTTGGCAAAATCAACAATGACATTATAGGCTTTTGCATCTTTGACAACTCAACTGCAAAAGACATCATTAAGGACTTAAGCAAATTATATCACTTTGGCTTATGTGAAATAGGGCAAAAAATAGATTTCGTTCCCAAGCAGAGTAGGGAGGTTAATCAGATTTATAGCGGGGATATAGTAATTAAACAGGAAGATATGCAAAGCACATTTTCAATTTTCAAACTGGGCAGTGAGGAGCTCATCTCTGAGGTGAAATTAAACTATATCCTTTACGATCAAGAATATATTTTAACAAATGCGAATGCCAAAAACTATCAACTAAATCATCATAACGATTTTTGCATAGATGCTTCAATAATTTTAACTGAATCTGAGGCAGATAATATGGTGCAAAAATTACTAAACGATTTTAGTATCCAAGACACAATTGTCACTTTCGCACTTCCAATTATGTATGCATATCTAAAACCTAATGACCTAGTGCAAATTGAACATAAATCTCATAATTATATCCTCGAAATTGTCAAAATTGAAATAAAAAGTATCTCAACCATAAATATTTTTGGCTTCCAAATCACCTAAAAGCGCAATATTTTTACAAATATAACTAAAGGTTAAAAATATTATTATAAATTTTACGTCTTCTTAACCTAATTGTAACACTTGGTGTGTATAATACATAATATAGGACAATTTTTTAACCATATAAGAGGATATTTAATGACTAAATTAAACAAAATACTATTAGGTGCTGGTGTATTATATGCATTTTCACCTGTAACATTTTCACATGCTGAAGAAGGCAAAGCATACGTTGCTGGAAATTTTGGAGTTGGAATTTCTGCAAAGAAATTTGATTATGACCCAGAGCATAATGATATAGATCCAACAAAACTAAAAAACTCGATGAATTTTGGTGTTGCTTTAGGATATAAAGTTGCAGATCATGTTCGTGCAGAGCTTGCGATCAATCGTTTTCAAAATTTTAAATATCAAGCAGCTGATAAGGTAGATAGTGCCTGGATAAAAACCCCCTCTTTTTAGAAATTTAAAATTTTCTATCGCAAAAAATTTGACTAAAAAATTTAAAATTCAGCAAATTCAAAATTTTTATCAAAATTATCAGGAAAATTAGAATTTAAAGCAATAGAA